>CAZOSF010000101.1:0-6103 GCA_964582415.1 uncultured Alteromonas sp. | reverse complement strand
CACCTGAAGTCGGAGTTTTATGATTTGGAAGGCTTCCTGAAGGGAAAATCCTCCCTCAATGACATTGAGGTCAACCTACTTGGTGACGTACACGGAAAATCTATTTTACATCTGCAATGTCATTTTGGCCAGGACACCCTTTCCTTGCGTCGACTTGGGGCGAAGGTGACTGGCGTGGATTTATCAGACAAAGCCATTGAAAGCGCCAAGCAACTTGCTAAGGATATCGATGCCGATGCACGATTTATTTGTTGCGATCTCTACAACCTGCCGAAGCATTTGGACGAGACATTCGACATTGTTTTTACCAGTTATGGTACTATTGGTTGGCTACCCGATTTGGACAAATGGGCGAAAATTGTCTCCCGATTCCTAAAACCCAATGGGCATTTTGTCTTTGTGGAGTTTCATCCCGTGGTGTGGATGTTCGACTACGATTTTGACAAAATCGGTTACCGTTATTTTAATTCTGGAGCCATCGTAGAGACAGAAAGCGGCACCTACGCCGACAAAACCGCCAAGATCACTCAGGAAAGCGTCACGTGGAATCACGGCATGAGTGAAGTGGTGAATAGTTTGATAAAGAACGGACTTGAAATTACCTCCTTGGACGAGTTCGATTACTCCCCCTATAATTGCTTCAATAAAACCGTGGAATCTGAACCAGGAAAGTTTCGAATTGCCCATTTGGACAATAAAATCCCAATGGTGTATTCGATTGGTGCGATAAAGAAATAATCATTACAACTGCGAATACGGCAATCGCTTTAAAAAGATTCGGGTAATATCGTTCATGGAATTGGCGTATTCTTCAATTTTTGTTATGCGCTTCCATTCGGGATGATTGAGAAAAGCCTGCCAACCCTTTTCATGGGCTTCCTTATCCTTTACGGCCAACATATAGGTGAGACAGGGCATGTGATTTCCTGCAATATCGGCCCCAAAGAAAACCATCGTTAATCCTGCCTCCTTGAAAATGGGAAACTCCGCATCATTGAACATCTTCACTTTTCGTCGTAAGCCATCCTCATTCGGACTGTGATAAATTCGAAGTTCCAACAGCTCAAGGGAAGGATCGGGTTTTACAAGATTGGGGAAACCAAAGGTAGATCGAATCAAGTTTGTGGAATAATCGATATAGGGAATCGTGGTTGCTTCTGCCGTTAGGTAATCGTTTGCTGCTTTCAAGTATTCCGCATCTTTTAGCAGCTTTTCAGAACTATCTTGAAAGGCTTGAATATTGGTATAGGGTATCATTAGAAAGATTCGCTTCGGCAGATTATCACTAGCCTCCTCAAATACACCGATTGGGTCAATTCCTTGTCGGTTCAATGCCGGAAGGAGTGCCTTTTCAAAATACGAATGAAGTACCTCTGCATCGCGGAAGACCTCCAATTCATAGGTTCGCAATTCATAGACCTCTTTTTGAGCACTCACTGCTTGTGCGAGAAACAAAAGGATAATGGGAAGGATGCGTCGAATTTTCATCATGGAAGGAATTCTTGGTGATGTTTAAAATTACGGATTAAAATCTGAATTGCTCCTGTTCCTAAAGGAATCAAAAAAATCTTTTTATCTTGACTTCCAACCCTATTGAAGCCATAACACAAATCTGTGGGATGAGGGTTTGAATCAATGATGGCATTTCTTGGAGAAGGAATACACATCATCAAAATGTCGAAAAGTGAACTGAAAAATGAAAAAACTACCTGCTCAACCCATCACCTTCCCCTGTGGTATCCGCAGTAAAAATCGGTTTATGTTGGCCCCTATGACCAATACCCAAAGCCACGACGATGGTACATTATCGGAGGACGAATACCGATGGCTTACCATGCGGGCGAAAGGAGGATTTGGCATCACCATGACCTGTGCCGCCCATGTTCAAGAAGTGGGAAAGGGCTTTCCTGGGCAGCTGGGGATATTTGACGACAAGCATCTTCCAGGGCACCAACGCCTAAGTGCCGGTATTAAAGCACACGACAGTATCGCACTGGTTCAATTGCACCATGCGGGGATGCGTTCCCCGGAGGACGTGATTGGGCAAGCCCCTGTTTGTCCTTCCCCCCAATCGAAATACGGGGCACGTGGACTCTCCTTGGAGGAAGTGTACGAATTGCGGGACGATTTTATCGCCGCTGCCGTACGGGCACAAAAAAGCGGTTATGATGGGGTGGAAGTCCATGGGGCCCACGGGTATATCTTAACGCAATTTTTAAGCAGTGACATCAATCAACGAACCGATGCCTATGGAGGTAGTTTGGAAAACCGGTCCCGATTGCTTTTTGAGATTGTAACTGGCATCCGCCAACAATGCGGACTCGATTTTCTGCTGGGTATTCGCCTCTCTCCCGAACGATTTGGCTTGAAACTTACCGAGATGAAACAGATTGTACAGCAATTTATAGAGGAAGGAAAGATTGATTTTTTAGACATTTCCCTTTGGGATGTTTTTAAACTGCCCGAAGAAGCGGAGCACCAAGATCGTAGCTTATTGGAGCATTTTGCACGGCTCGAACGCGGCCCTGTCCGACTCACCGTGGCTGGAAAAATAAGAACGGGGGCTGAGGTACAGCGGGTCTTGGATGCGGGAGTGGATTTTGTAAGCATTGGCAGGGCCGCCATCCTCCATCATGACTTCCCAAACCGAGTAATTGAAAATCCGGCCTTCATCCCAATCGACACCCCTGTATCGGAAGCCTATCTTCGGAAGGAAGGGTTGGGTGAAAAGTTTGTCCACTATATGCGCCGGTGGGAGGGGTTTGTAGAAGAAGTATGATAAAAACACAGCAATAAAACGAAACATTGTCTTTCCTTCTTGGCCATCCAATTACGGGTTTCAATATTTGAATTGCTTTAAAACGAAATTACCCATACTATGAACACACAATCGAAAATACTACGCATTTGGAAAGGATGGACCTCCTTGGAAAATGCCCCGATCTATAAAGACATGCTCACAAATGAGGTGTTTCCTGCCGTAAAAAAGAAGGGTGTAGACGGATTGGAAAAAGTGAGTATTTCTACAATCGCGAGGGAAGAAGAAGTGGAGTTTTTTCTCGTGCTTCAATTTGATTCCCTCGAGGCTGTTAAAAAATTTGCGGGAGACGACTATGAAAAAGCGTACATTCCCGAAAATGCCAAGCGCGTATTGCTTCGCTATGAGAATACAGCTCAGCATTATGAGCTACTTGAAGAACTATATTTGAAATAAGCACAACACATCCAATAAGCGATCATGAAAGCAGCCCTTTGTCCAAAATACGGACCTCCAGAAGTTCTTATTATTAAAGATGTTCCCACCCCTACCCCTAAAAAGAATGAAGTTTTGGTAAAGGTAGTGGCGGCCTCCCTGAACTCGGGAGATGCCAGAATTAGGGGACTTCGGGTGGAAGGATTTATGAAATGGGTGATGCGTATTATGCTAGGGTTCACCAAACCCCGTAAGCCTATTTTGGGAACCACTTTTTCTGGAATCGTGGAACAGGTGGGGGAATCGGTAACGGACTTTAAAGTAGGGGACGCGGTATTTGGCTCTACCGGATTTAAGCAAGGGTGCCATGCCGAATATCTTGTGATTTCAGAAAAAAAAGGGATTACTCACAAGCCCAAAAAGGCGTCTTTTGAGGAAGCCGCTGCCCTACCCTTTGGCGGACAAACCGCCATTTACTTCCTAAGAAAAGGTAAAGTTGAAGAAACACACCAACCCGCAGTTCTTATTTATGGAGCGACGGGCGCTGTGGGTACCGCAGCCGTTCAGATTGCCAAATATTACGGAGCCAGGGTAACGGCAGTATGTAGCTCTAGAGGAAAAGAATTGACACAGGAACTTGGTGCGGACACCGTCATTTGCTACGACCAAGAAGATTTCACAAAAGTTGCCGACACCTTCGACATCATTTTCGATGCAGTGGGCAAAACGAATAAGAAACAATGTACATCCCTTTTAAAGCCGAGTGGCACCTTTATAACGGTGGCCGGAACAGACATTGCCGCCGAACGAAAAGAATACCTGGAATTTTTATCCGAACTCATCGATAACCACAACTATCAGGCGGTTATCGATACCCTCTATCCTCTGGAAGAAATCGTTGCGGCTCATACTTATGTGGATGGGGAAAGCAAAAAGGGAAATGTGGTTTTAAAAATAGCACCCAACGGATAAAAGCGTACCTTTAACCATGGCCGAACAATGAACGGGCTCGAGCCTACTTTGCGCAATCATAACCACTAAAAACTATGAGAGCATTTCTATTATTGACTTGTTTAATTGTATTCTCAAATTCTGAGGTATTGGCCCAAACCGAGTTCGAGTTGGACACCCAACAAAGCATGATCATGACTGGGAAAGGCCCAGGACAGGATGGCACCATCAACCCTTATGCTGGGGAAGATTGCTATGCAATTGTTGAAAATATTGGGGAGCGATCCTTTTCCATCCGAATTCAAAAGGAGGGACAGCTTATTCAAGAAATTCCCATCGCGGCAGAGGAGGTGAAAAAGGTAACGCTATTGAAAGGTTATGAACTTTACCTGGATCCGAATCCGGAGGGCCCTGCCAAGGCTCGGGTGGATTACGAGAAGATCGATTAACAATTAGCAATTAACAATGAACAATTAACAATTGGTAATTAGTACTATCGTAGTACGGTCGTTGGTGAGCAGGGAGCTGTGAACACTGTTGTGAGAACGAACCAACAAAAGATGTCTTTAATTCCGGCCCAACCCCTTTGGCGAGGCTGCTGTTTACAATTTCAACAAAATCAACTAATTCACCAATGAATGTTTCGACATCAGGGCAAAAGCAGAACGCTTAAACACAATTTGCGGATTGCAACCATCCTATCATTTGTTGCAGGAATGGTAAATGTTACCGGGTTCTTAGAATTCAAACAACTCACCACAAACGTAACTGGACATTTTGCGCTTTTTATAAATGACGTAGCAGAATTTGAAGTATGGAGGGGAACGATTTACTTCCTTTATATATTCTCTTTCTTGTTGGGCTCCTTTATTTCAAGTTTTTTAATTGAAAAGTATAGGGATAATAAAAAACTTAATGTGTTTGTGTATCCAACCATAATTGAGTGCCTGATACTTATTTCCATTCCCATTGTATATAGAACCGCAATGATAACGAATCCCGATCTGATTGTATGTTCCCTCCTCTTTGCCATGGGACTTCAAAACTCGTTCGTGACCAAAATTTCCAATGCCATCGTTAGAACCACCCACCTAACGGGATTGTTTACGGATCTAGGGATTGAATTATCACAGTTATTCTTTTCCAAAACCCATCCCCATCAAAATAAAATAAAGGCCACCATCAAATTGCGGATTTATATTATCTCATTTTTCTTCCTCGGGGGATTTGTCGGTGGTTTTCTATTTTCAAGAATGGAATTGCGACTCGATACCCTATTTTTTGGAGCAATTGTTTTACTGACGAGCTTGTTCTATGATGATTTGAGATTCAGGATGATTAAAGCCAAAAGAAAATATAAACAACGGAAAAAATTAACAATGGGTAATTAACAATGAACAATTGGAGAAACAGTAGTAGATAATGGGAAACCTATAGATATTGCCTTATCTTTAATGCTTCGAAGTAGCCTGTTAATTTACCCTATCACATCAATAAATCTCTGAAATCTACATTCGTAATGAAAACCACAATTAAAGCAATCATAGTCCTAATTCTACTTGTAACCATTACCCTCTCCTGTGGGGAAGGAAATAAAGAAGAGGCCATTGGTGAAAGTGTAGTGCAACAACCCATCAATCCCAATGGCGATAGCGAACTGGCTTTGTTGATGCGAGCCATGTTTGACGAAGCCCAAGCCATTAAAACGCAGATAGACAATGGCGAACCCGTTACGATCGAATTGGAACATGAGAAAATCCTAACTGCTGATGCTACCGAACCCGATAAAGCAGCTTCCCCAGAATACAAGGCTTTTGCTGGCTCTTATCTACAAAGCATCCAAGAACTGCAAGCAGCAGATTCCAACGAATTATTGGGCGCTTATAATACGATGGTGGTGAATTGCATGACCTGCCATAAGTCGTTGTGCCCGGGTCCCATGGTGAAGATTAAGAAGCT
>CAZOSF010000100.1:0-6116 GCA_964582415.1 uncultured Alteromonas sp. | reverse complement strand
GGGCAAGCCTTCCATCTGAAACCTTGAACTTTCAACCGTAATTCCGTACCTTTAAGGTATGAGAGACAATCCACATCAAATCCTCATGGAGCAGGCTTTTGCAAAGGTCTCGGCGCGTTTGCAGGAGTATGACGATGGGGTGATATCGAAATCGGAATGCGCCCATAATCTAGCAGAATTCATCACGAATAATACGGGCTTTGCCATAAGTGAAGCATCCATTGAAGCCTATTGGGATACCGTAGAAAGTGGTATCTCCTTTCATATCCCGGAGATGCAGGTGCTGAATGGCTTAGCCATGTATTTGGATTTTCCAAATTATGAAACCTGGTTTGTGGCTCAGGAGGTGAAAGAGCAGGAGGTACTTCATGATCCCCGGAGAAAGTGGCTGATCATTTTGATAATTGCCATGATCGTCGTCTTAGGTTTTTTGGTATATCAACTATTGTCTGCTTAAACCGTTTTAATCATTATCCATATCCTCGAGCGTTTCGGATATTTTCTCCAAGTTTAAACTATGAGCGGCAGCATTGAAGATTTCATAATAGGTAGCTTCATTCTTATACAGCTCTTCATGGGTGCCTTGCTCCACTACATGGCCGTTTTCCAAAACAACGACATTTTCTGCATCGATGATTTGAGAAATACTATGGGAAATAATGATGACAGTTCGCCCTTTCTTGATGGCATCCAAACTCTTCTTTATCTGTTCGGTGGCCACAGCATCCAAACTAGCCGTAGGCTCATCCAAAAAGATAATCGGGGGATTCTTTAAGAAGAGTCGGGCAATGGAAATACGCTGTTGCTGTCCGCCCGAAAGTAGATTGGCACGGGATTCATACCCCATGGGGAGTTTCATGATTTGCTCGTGAATATAAGCCTTCTTCGCCGCATCCTCTACCATTTCCTGGGTGGCTTCCTCATTTCCGTAGAGGATATTTTCGGTGATGGTTCCATTGAAAATATGATTTTTTTGCAATACCAGACCGATGCTGTTTCGAAGCCATTCGGTATCATATTCCTGTAAATCCACCCCATCTAAATAAATTTTACCCGTTGTGGGTTCGTAGAATTTATCCAAAAGGTTGACGATGGTACTTTTCCCAGCACCACTGAGCCCTACAAGAGCGGTGATTTTATTGGCCGGTATTTTCAAGGAAACATCAAAAAGCGCTTTTGTACCATTAGGATATTGAAAATCCACGCCTACCATTTCCAGGGTGCCTTCAAAGGATTCTGGTATGTAACTTCCCGAGGTTTCCTTTTCTTCTTCGGCATCCAAAATATTGAAAAATCCTTCAGAATAAATCAAGGCATCATTCACTTCGTCATAAATGCGATGCAGTTGTCGGATGGGGGCAGAAACATTATTGAAAAGTAGGATGTGGAACATGATCATCCCGATGGTCATACTGCCGTCCAATACAAAATAGGCTGTAAGAATGATAATGATGACTACCCCAAATTGTTCCAAAAACGATTTGATACCATCGAATAAAAAGCTTATATGCCGCGTCCGCATCTGGTTTTCAGTGATATCGTATTGGATCTTATTATGCTTTTCCGATTCTAACGGTTCTCGTGTAAACGACTTAATGACGGTAATGGATTCAATCAAGCTGATGATAGCACCGCTCTTGGTTTCCCGATAGGTGCGTAGCCGTCTTCGGAAGCCTCCCAATTTGCGAGCCTGGATTACACTCACCCAATAGTATATAGGGATGATTGCCAGGCTTACTGTACCAATCCATACATTGGCCGAAAACATTGCAATAAGGGCAATTATCGCGTTAGCAAAGAGGGGAAGGATATCTATAAAGAAATTTCGCACCAAACGGGTAAGACTACTAATTCCCAAATCGATTCGGGTTTGTAGTTTTCCACTTTCGTTTTCAGGAGAAGAGTAGAAGGCCATTCGGTAGGTAAGAATGCGGTCGACAATGGTTTGGGCGAAGTCACGGGAGATATAGATGCGTAGTTTTTCACCGAAATATTTTTGTCCATACTGTACTCCAGCGAATACCAATTCTTTGCCCAAAAGCACTGCGCTGATAAAGAGAAGGAGTTGCATTCCCTCTTTCAGTCCTTTTTGTTGGTCTACCATGGCCGTAAGCTCATCTACGGTGTAACGTAAGATGTAAGCGTTCACCTGCGCCATCACCGAACCAATCAGCGTGAGAATCAATGTTGCAATGACCAATACTCGGTACGGCTTTACAAAACTCCAAATCTTCACAAAAAGTTGTGGGATTGTTAGGGTTCTTTGTGGAGTGGTTTGTGGCAATGAATAAAATTTGAATCTCCCTAAAGATAATTACAAAAATCAGATAATAAATGATGGAAACGGTAGTAAACTGAACCTTGAATCGATTCATTTCCGTAACTTTAACGTTAAATACGGTACCATGAAAAAACTATTCAGCCTGCTTCTATTACTCCTTCTGGTAGTAGCTTGTAAAACCGCCCCAGAGAAGGAATCCGATTCGACTACTCAAGAAGTTGTTACCCTGCCTTCCCTCCCAGATTCGATTTCATTCTTTTTTAACGAGAAGGTACAGGACTTTGCAAAGCTAAGTCACTATCGCGTCATGCTAAAAGTGGAGAAAGATGGGGAAATGGCCTCGTATTTTGGATATGATGGAAGGGGAGATTCCCTGATTACCGATTTCAGTACCCCTGTGGAAATTGGAAGTGCTTCCAAAATGTTCACAGCCGCAGCGGTATTGCAGTTAATCGAAGAAGGGAAGACCACCTTGGAAACTCCTTTTACGCAGATTTTGCCGGGGGATACACTCTATGATGGCTTGGCTGTTGTGGATGGCGTGAATTATATCGACTCCATTAAAGTTCGAAACCTTTTGAACCATACCTCAGGGATGCCCGATTATTTTATCGAAGGAAGTGACTCCTTGGAAATTGAAAAGAACGCAGATCCCAACCTTCATTTTAGTTTGGTCGATCTTATTGCTCGCTCTAAAAGAAGTACTCAGGAACGTTTTGTACCAGGCAGTAAATTCGAATACAGCAACATCAACTATATCCTTTTAGGAGAGATCATTCACAAACTCTCAGGTCAGACTTACCAGGACTATGTGCAGGAACATATATTGAACCCTTTAGGGATGAACCATACTTATTTTGGAACCACGAATCCACCAGCCAAACAGACATTAGGTCACCATACTGGCAAAGTGGTACAAATGCCCTATTCCATGGCAGGTTCTGCTGGGGAGATCATCGCCACGCTGGACGATATGATTTTATTCATCGATGCCTTGTATGAAGGAAGATTGTACAAAAACCCCGAAACAAACAAGATGCAGTTGAATGAGTATTACCAAGATATGGGAATGGGAAGGCATTACGGATTGGGAATAATCAATATCAATAACTCTTCCTGGGGTCATGCGGGTCAGACGTTTGGTTTACAATCCTATACTGCGGCTGTGCCCAATGGATATCGTTTTACCATTTCCATTGATGATTCGGCTGGAGGAAGCGTTTGGCTGCCGGCCATGTCCTTTTCAACAAAATTGAACATGCAATAGTTAAAAAGTTGATTCATAATCTTTACTTCAATACATTTCACGGATTCAATAAATTCGTACCTTTGAGATACTTAAAATAAAACCCTATTTAAAATGAAGAAAATTGTTTTTCTATTCAGCCTACTCGCGGTAGTAGCCTGTAAAAACCAAAATACCGAAACAGAGGAGATGGAAGGAGCTGCCGAGCCTGAAGCCATGGAAGAAATGGTAGAGGAAACGGAGGAAACCGCCCAGGAGGTATTTGCCCCTCAATCGAGTGATGACCAAATGGCGGCCAACATCAAAAACTTTTTGATGAACGATTATTTGAAAGCCGATCTTGCCAACCTGCAGGAAATCGACCGTAAATATCAATACTATGCCATTGATATGAATGGAGATGGTAAAGATGAATACTTTGTGAACTTCTTGAGTCCTTATTTCTGTGGATCAGGAGGATGCACCATGTTATTATTGGATCATGAGGCCAATGTTATCACCAAATTCACTGTAATGCAGACACCCGTTTATGTGGAGCAGGGAGAAGAAGGTGATTGGAGAGATATCCTTGTATTCAGCGAGGGTGAATTGAAAGAATTGAAATATAACAACGGGAAGTATCCTTCCAATCCAAGTGTGCTACCAAAAGCACCGTATGATGCTCCCAGTGGACATGCAGCCATCATGTTCGACGATACCTTTGCGAAAGCGAAGACCTATACATACTAGAAACCTAATCAACAACCTGATTTCTGGCCCTGTTCGAAAGAATGGGGCTTTTTTTTCGGTTCTCGGTTGTCGGTTGTCGGTTCTCGGTTCTCGGTTTTCGGTTTTCGGTTCTCGGTTCTCGATTCTCGGTTCTCGGTTTTCGGTTCTCAGCCTAGGAAAGTAAATCAACTATGGTATTTTATTTATTCTTTCCAATGGTCTTCAACAAATAGTCGGAAGGAATAAATTTTAGCACCTAGTTGGTCATATGCCTGAATAAATTTGAGGAATTCTTCCATTTTGTATATTTCATATACCGCCTCCAGTTGTGATTTACACTCGAGTAAAGAGGCATGAGCTATTGTTAAATATCGTATGAATTCGTTTTTATATTTTCTTCTACCATACCCTTCAACAATATTGTCTTTAACACTTTTCGATGATCGCCTTATCTGCCTACCCTGTTCGTGTAATTCAAAATACGGAAGTTTTAAAGTAAGGGCGTGAAGTTCTATACACAACTCATAAGCCATCATGTAGATATCCAAATCTTTATAATTCTTCATGAAGTTATATTCCCATTTCAAACGAAAGAAATAAAGTTAAATTCCTTTGTAAATAATTGTAAACGAATAACTTTTACAGACAACAGACAACAGACAACAGACAACAGACAACAGACAACAGACAACAAAAAAAGAGCCCCCGAAGGAGCTCCATTTAACATTGCGACATATTTAGATTGACTATTCTAAACCAAAGTTGCTTTCTTGTTGAGGACGGTATCCAAAACAAGGTCTTTGTCCAATTTCTTGGTACAGAAATACCAGTCCTTACAATCCAACGCTTCGTCTTCCAAACGTTCTTTTGCGGTTCCGCATGATCCGGCAGGGCTGATGATAACGTCATCGCCAGGTTTCCAGTCGGCTGGGGTGGCCACATTGAACGCATCGGCAGTTTGAAGGGCGATTAAAACTCTGTACAATTCTTGGAAGTTTCTACCCAAGCTCAATGGGTAATAAATAATGGTACGGATGATTCCTTTAGGATCTACAAAGAATACCGCACGTACGGCTTTGGTAGTATCTTCGTTAGGTTGAATCATACCGTATTTCTTGGCTACGTTCATGGTGATGTCTTCAATCAGCGGGAAGGTAACCTCGATATCTTTCATTCCTTTGAACTCAATTTTCTCCTTGATGCTGCGCAACCAAGCAATGTGGCTATACAAACCATCTACAGACAAACCTATCAATTCACAATTTGCTTCGCGGAATTGGTCTTGCATGTGGGCGAAAGTCATAAATTCTGAAGTACACACAGGCGTAAAGTCGGCTGGGTGACTGAAAAGAATACTCCATTTTCCGTTATAATCGGTTGGGAAATTAATTTCTCCTTGGGTGGTTATAGCCTTGAATTCAGGCGCTGGATCCCCGATACGAGGCATTGAAAATACCTCGGGGGTTTGTTTTACTTGTTCTTCCATTTTTATGAGATGTATGATTTTTTTAGTAACCCAAAACTACGTCCTTTCCAGTCCAAGTTCTGTTACATTGGTTACTTAAAGACCCAATAAAAATGGAATTAACAAATCTTTGGGATGCACACATTTATCCCCGAAAATTTGAGATCTAATTAAAGAAAATCTAGAAATGACGTAAGTCGTTTAGACTAGTGTCCCGATCCATCATTTTTTTGGCGAAAGGACATAAGGGAAGTATTTTTAAATCGTTTTTTCGGGCAAAAGCAACTGCCGCATCCAACAATTGTTTTCCAAGGCCTTTGCCTTCAAAACCTTGTTCTACTCCGGTATGGTCTATAATAAATTTTGACGGCCCCGCCCAAGTAAAGGTCATTTCACCTGCAAACTGGCCGTCGACT
>CAZOSF010000099.1:0-6277 GCA_964582415.1 uncultured Alteromonas sp. | reverse complement strand
TTTTTGTATTGCAACAATATCTTTTCACGGATGGTTTCATTTACAAAAAATCGCTCGGGTTTATCCGTAAGCTGGTCTTTGGGGTAGAACGGCGGACTCTCTGGCAACAACTCCACGATGCGTTGAAAGACCTCCTGTACCCCAAAATTTTCCAGAGCAGAAATAGCAAAGATTTCGGCATTGGGCAATTGTTCCTTCCAATGTGCCACCGCTTCCGCCAATCGGGTTTCATCCCCTTTGTCGATTTTATTCAACAACAATAAGACAGGAATCTTCGCATGCCGCAGTTTGTTGAAAAACGCTTCGTCCTTTAATTCCTTCTCGCCCAATTCGACCATGTACACCAAGATATCGGCATCTTCGAAAGCCGATTTCACAAACTCCATCATATGGGTTTGGAGCTCATAGGCTGGCTTGATGATGCCGGGAGTATCACTCAAAATCACCTGAAACTCTTCCCCATTGACAATCCCCAAAATACGGTGACGGGTGGTTTGTGCCTTGCTGGTGATTATCGAAAGACGCTCTCCTACAAAGGCATTCATGAGGGTGCTTTTCCCTACATTGGGATTCCCTATGATATTCACAAAACCCGCTTTATGCGCCATACTTGTTTTTTTGCAAAGATAGATGTTGCAATTAACAATGAGCAATTAACAATGAGCAATTAATGACTACTCTCCCCCGCCTTCTCCTAACATTTGAAAAGCCCCTTTCCCTAAATAGACTTTAGGGGTATTGGAAATAGGAATATCCACGCCCACAAAACCACCATCGGTCTCAGCAACTTTTGGATACTCCCGAACGAAAAAATAGTCGGTATCGGTACTATGGTCGAGCTGCAACACCACTTCCCTTCCTTCTTCTTCCACCACGGCATCTTCCTTCAAGGAAGGTGCCTCTACAGATTCGGTTAAAATTTGTGCATTGACAAACATTCCTACCAACAAACCATGATTTTCTTCATCTTCCAAATGCCCATGTACCTTAATGGCTCGATTGTTAGGATCTAAAGTGGTTCCTACCAAGTGAACCGAGGCCCAAAATGTCTCATTTGATGCTTCAGGAATGGTAAAGCGTATCCTTTGGTCTTTTTTAATCTTCATGATATCTTTTTCATATACCTGTAATTCCAAATGTACATGGTCATTATCAATGATTTCCATGAGCACCTCGGAAGGATTCACATAAGCTCCTTTGGCCACGTTCATGTGACTTACATGTCCTGAAATGGGGGCGTACAAAGTAACGGTTGGACTGAAAGTTCCTGTTTCTATCTGCTGCAATGGCAGCTTCAGCAATTGTAGCTGGGATTTCAATCCTTGGTATTTGGCGTTCGCCGTTTCGTAATCGGATTTTGCCTTCAGGTATTGCTTTTGGGAACTGATTTTTTCCTCAAACAACGTCTGCTGTCGCTGAAATTCCGATTTCAGGTAGTCCAACTGATTATAGACCTCCATGTACTCCTGTTGCAATTTCAGGAACTCTGGGCCTTCCAACGAAATCATGGCCTGTCCCTTATTCACAACATCCCCTTCCAACAATCGGGTGTCTTTTACATACCCACCATAGGTGGTGGAAATAATCGCCTTATTCTGGGGAGGAACATCAATCATCCCAGTAGCTTCCACATACCGATGAAAAGGTCGCATCTGAAGGGTATCGAAAGTATACCCATTGGTTTCAAACTGACTCTTAGAGAGACGGATGAATTCACCAGAATCGGCTTCCGCTTCGATTGGGGCTTCCTGTTTACTGCCACAGGATACCATCCAAAGGCTAAGGATAAAAAGTGCTATGATTTTATATTTCATGATCTTATGGATTAAATGTTAGATAATTGAGGGCAATAACAGTTTGATTGTAATCATTTAGTGCATCCAAATGTTGAATCTTAAGGGTATACGCATTCTCTACACTCTGGATGTATTGGAAAAAATCGATTTCCCCATTGGCAAAGCTACCACTCGCTACTTTCAAGATTTGATCGGCCAATTGGCTTCCCTCCTCTTCAAAGTACTGTAACTGATTTTCGAGTTGCCCCAACGCGCCCAAAAGGGTATTTTGCTGCCGTTTCAGAATTTCCTCTGCTTGCTGATTTTCAAAGGACGTCCGTTCGGAGGCTATTCTTGCACTTTTGATTTGCGCCCGTTCCCCAAAGAAGAGCAACGGCAATTTTACCCCCACTTGAATTCCATAAAGCGAGGTCCCTAAGCCTTCATTGGTTCCCTGAAAATATTGAAAGCTCATATCGGGTAATAGCTCATGTACCTTTAATCGTTTTTCAGAATCGAACACTTCCTGCCTACTTTCCAAATACGACTTCTCTTCCGTTCCCACACCGTTCAAATTTTGAAGCAGTATTTTGGAGGGTGGCTGTATTTCAATTAAAAGGCTGTCTTTTGCCTGGACCAATCCCTGTAACTTTTCATGGGTTGCATGTATGGCTTCTTCCGATTTCAGGAGCTCATTTCGAATTTGGCGTTGCTTGGCCTGAGCCGTGACTTTTTCCAGATAATTGGATTCCCCCAATTCGAAACGCCTGCTGGCTGCTTGTGAGAAACGACGGTAGATACTGTCCAAAGAAGCATAGAGTTTTCGCTTCTGTTCTTGGGTTTGGTATTCATAATATCCTTCTGTAATGGCCTTTATCAGGTGCTTTTTCTGTAAGTTCAAGGCATTCTGCGCCAGTCCTTTTCTGGCAGACCACAGGGAACTTCTCGCCCCATATACGGTGGGAAAAGCAATGGTTTGCTGTACCCCAAAAACTTTGAGAGGTTGGTCATTGAGGGCAAGGTTGTTTTCATCGTAATGATAATAGACTTCCGTTTTATCGAATTGAAAAGCCGTTCCGGATTGGGCTTGGGTTTCCTCGACGCGGAGGTTTTCTGCCAAATAACCTGCATTGTTTTCCAGTGCCATTCCTACCAATTCTTCTAGATTGGAAGATTGCTGTGACCAGCCGGTTAATGGAATCAATAAACCAATAAACATAACCAAATGCTTTCCTCCTCCTTTTCGTTTCTTCCTTCGCTCGGAGATTTTATGGAAGGATGCATACAGTACCGGAAGGACTATCATGGTAAGCAAGGTGGCGGTCACCAGACCCCCAATTACCACGGTGGCTAATGGCCGTTGCACCTCGGCACCTGCATTGGTTGAAACTGCCATGGGAAGGAACCCTAAAGCTGCCGCCGAGGCAGTGAGCATTACTGCCCGCAAGCGGTCCTTGGTTCCTTGTTTGATCAATGCTTCCATAGACTCGAAGGTTTTATGTTTTAGTTCTTTAAAGTGTTCGATAAGTACAATCCCATTGAGTACAGCGATACCGAATAAGGCGATAAAGCCAACCCCTGCAGAAATACTAATGGGCATCCCCCGCAGTGACAAAAGGATAATACCTCCTACCGCAGACAATGGAATCGCAGAATAAATGAGTAATGCTTCTTTCACCGATTTAAAAGCGAAGTAAAGCATGATAAAAATGAGAATAAGTGCAATGGGTACCGCAATAAACAATCGGTTTCGGGCACTTTGCAAATTCTCGAATTGTCCACCATAGGTAATGTAATAGCCTGTGGGCAAATCTAATTTGTCGTTTAAGATTTTCTGAACATCATTTACCACCGATTGCAAGTCGCGATTCCTAACATTGATCCCCACCACGATTCTACGACGGGTGTCATCTCGTGATATCTTTGCCGCACCTTTCTGATAGGTAATTTGTGCCAGTTCACTCAAAGGGATTTTTCCACCAGAAGGTAGATCGATGTACAAATTTTTAAGGTTATTGATGTCCTTTCGGTGTTCGGCATCGAGACGGACCACCAAATCGAATTGTTTCTCTCCTTCGAACAAACTTCCCACTGTCTTTCCCGAAAAACCCATGGAAACCATCTCGTTCAGGTCGGCGATATTCAACCCATAACGCGCTATTTTTTGGCGGTCGTACTCTACTGCCATTTGGGGAAGTCCATCGATTTTCTCCACAACAATATCGGCCGCACCCTCTACATTTTTAATTAGTGTTTCTACCTCATCGGCTTTGGAAGCCAACACACTTAGGTCATCTCCAAAGATCTTGATGGCAATATCGGCCCGAACTCCAGTAATCAATTCATTAAAGCGCATCTCTATTGGTTGGGTGAATTCCACTTCCATATTCGGGATTGCGGATAGGGCTTCCTTAAACTTATCCGCCAATTCATCTTTGCTATCTGCCGAAACCCATTCCGATTTAGGAGCCAAAACAATAATCACGTCGCTTTCCTCCATCGACATGGGATCGGTGGGTACTTCTGCCGCCCCAATACGACTTACCACCTGCTTCACTTCTGGAAATTCTTTCAGGAGAATCTGTTCCATCTGGGTGGTGAGCTCGATAGTGCGGGACAGACTGGTCCCTGTTTTCAGTACCGGTTGAATCACGAAATCGCCTTCATCCAAGGTGGGCACAAACTCCCCTCCCATTCGTAAGAATAGTGCCCAAGTACCTAAAAGCAGGGCAACGGCAATTCCCACCACGATTTTACGATGTTCCAAAGCCCAGTGGATGGTTGGGTCGTACATCCTATACAGCAATTCCATCAACTTATCGGAAATCGTTTTTTTCTCAGATCGAACGGGTTTTAAAACTAAAGATGCAACCACAGGAACATAGGTAAAACACATCAGCATGGCACCGATAAGGGCAAAACTAAAGGCAAGGGCCATGGGTTTGAACATCTTTCCTTCTACCCCACTGAGGGAAAGGATGGGGATGAACACCAAAAGAATGATCAACTGTCCGAACACGGCCGAATTCATCATTTTGGCCGATCCTTCAAAGGTAATTCGGTCTTTTACCTCCTGAAATTTGGTGCGGTGCAACCCCGTAAATTCCCGCTGTCGCTGTGTAAATTGAAAGGCGATGAATTCAACGATAATCACGCTTCCATCGATAATAATCCCAAAGTCGATGGCCCCCAGACTCATCAGGTTGGCATCGATTCCGAAAATATACATCAAGGATAAGGTAAAGAGCAGCGAAATGGGTATAACCGAAGCTACCACCAACCCGGAGCGCAGGTTCCCTAAAAGCAATACCACGACAAAGATTACGATGAGACACCCCAAGATGAGGTTTTCCGTAACCGTAAAGGTGGTTTTGGCAATGAGTTCGCTTCGATCCAAGAAAGGATTGATATACACCCCTTCCGGTAGTGTACTGGAAACTGCCGCTACTCGATCTTTAACTGCTTCGATCACCTTTTTCGAGTTGGCATCTTTCAGCATCATCACCTGTCCTAACACTTTTTCCCCTTCACCATTTCCAGTGATGGCCCCAAAGCGGGTAGCGCTTCCAAAGCCAACGGTCGCCACATCTTTAATATAGACGGGCACGCCCTCCCTAGTCGTAACCACAATATTTTCAATATCGTTTAAACTGGTGGCTAGTCCCTCTCCACGGATGAAGTAGGCTTGGTTGACCTTTTCGATGTAGCCACCCCCAGCCACACTGTTATTTTTTTCCAAGGCTTCGAAAACGGCTGCGGCAGTGATGTCCAATGCCATGAGCTTTTTCGAATTGATGGCCACCTCGTATTGTTTTAAATACCCACCCCAGGTATTCACCTCCACGACCCCAGGAATACCCGAGAGCTGACGCTTTACGATCCAATCTTGAATGGTGCGCAAATCCATCGTGGAATATTTGTTTTTATAGGCAGGTTTTACATCCAACACGTATTGGTATATTTCACCCAATCCCGTTGAGATAGGTCCCATTTCTGGAGTCCCAAAGCCTTCAGGGATGCGCTCGGCCGCCGTTTTGATTTTTTCGCTTATTAGCTGTCGTGGCAAGTAGGTACCCATATCGTCTTCGAAAACGATGGTCACCACCGAGAGTCCGAATTTAGATACCGAACGGATCTCCTTGACTCCCGGGAGATTGGCCATTTCCAGTTCTACCGGATAGGTAACAAACTGTTCGATATCTTGAGTGGAAAGATTTCGGGAGGTAGTAATTACCTGAACCTGGTTGTTGGTGACATCAGGAACCGCTCCGATAGGAATATTCATCAGGGCATAGACCCCAAAGAAGATAATAAAGGAGGTAAAGAGAAGAACAATAAACTTGTTCTTAATAGAAAATTGAATAATGTTTGATAGCATGGTACATAACTCGTTATGGATAATACGTCCGTCCCAATGGCATGGGAGGATTTAACTGAAATAGTAAAACGAATTATGCGTGTTTGGGTGGTTGGAAGATACCGGAAACAAATCGGTTGGAACT
>CAZOSF010000098.1:0-6346 GCA_964582415.1 uncultured Alteromonas sp. | reverse complement strand
GCAGAACGATGGGCTGCTACCATCGACTGGATGCAAGCTACCCAAAATCTTTGGGATTTGGGAAGGAATGAAGAAGTGATTATCAATTACCTGGTAACCAATTACCCTCCCCAAAAAATTGGGCGAAGAGCGCCCCTTTCAAACATTGAATGGTATGAATTGGATGAGTGATCGGGAATTTGTCCGAATAACCACCAATTCCATCATTATATAATAAATCTAACGACTAAAAAGTAAGTAAAAGTAAAAAAGAAAGGTTATGGAAAAATATCTTACTGCATTCACCGATTCGTTCATCAATATGATGAATTATACTTGGAAATCGATATTGTTCGAAGTTCCTTGGTATACTAATTTCTTTTGGGGGCTTACTGCCATTTCACTTGTTGTATGGCTATTGGAAATCACGTTTCCTTGGCGTAAGGACCAAAAAATAATTCGAAAAGACTTCTGGTTGGATACGTTCTACATGTATTTCAACTTCTTCATTTTTGCCATTATAATCAGTGGTGTTTATGAAATCTTAGGGGTCCTTTTTGGCGATTTAGGTATCACCGCAAAGAGCTTGGCTATTTTAAACATGTCCAGCTGGCCAATGTGGTCTCAATTATTGGTGTTCTTTATCATCCTGGATTTTGTACAGTGGTTCACTCACGTATTGCTGCACCGCTATGAATTCCTATGGCGTTTTCACAAGGTACATCACTCTGTGAAAGAGATGGGATTTGCAGCTCATTTGCGTTATCACTGGATGGAAAATATCCTTTACAAACCCCTAAAAACTTTCGGGGTTATGATAATCGGTGGTTTTGAACCGGAACAAGCATATATCGTGCACTTCGTAGCGATAGCTATCGGTCACTTGAACCATGCCAATATCAAAATTACCTGGGGCCCATTGAAGTATATCTTCAACAACCCGGTAATGCACCTATATCACCACGTAAAAGCGCTTCCAGATGGTCATAATCATGGTATTAACTTTGGAATCAGCTTGAGTTTGTGGGATTATATCTTCAAAACCAACTATGTCCCTGAAGACAGTGGTACTATCGAACTCGGTTTTCCAAATGACGAAAAGTTCCCTCAAGGCTTCTTTGGACAACTTACTTATGGCTTCGGTAAAGGCCCCGACGAAGAATAAGAAAACTATATAAACTAAAAACCAATTCACTAATTCATTGGGGGTGTTTCGGCACCCCATAACAAACCTTTACACTATGAAACAAGATTTCGAAACTAAATTTTCTGGCTGGACCTTTATCGCTGCGGCCCTGATGCTATGGCTTGGGTACATATTCTCTCCACATTTGGTGGGGGAATATTTGGCCGCTTCCGACTTCCCTGCCATTGGGGAAAATATCTGGACTTGGATTTGGGTATTCCGTGTGCACATTTTTGGTTGGGTAGCCATGATCGTAGGAGCCATCGCTTTAGCTACGATGTTAAAACAACAGCCTCACCGCATATTGGTAACTCCAGGAGTGGGAATGGTCGTCGTTGGAACCTTTACCCTCGCAATCGCCTCGGCATTTTACTATAACTATGGCGCTTGGGGTGTAGGAAAAACTGCAGGAATGAGCCCTGAAGAAATTCAAGTGTTCATGAATGAAATCCTTTATACCAATCAATACGTGACCTGCTTTGTACGTTTCGGACGTATTTTTAGCGGTGTAGGTTTGGTGTTGCTAGGAGCAGGATTCCTGAAAGGAAAATCGGTTGCTGGATGGTTTGGATGGTTCACTGTCCTACTCGGACTTGGCGCTATGGGTATCATTTTATTCATTCCTGAATACTATGAATACTACAAACCATTATTCCATGTAAAAGCCCTTTGGCTGGCTCTTATGGGATTCATCCTATTGAAAAACGGATTGAAAACAGGGCCTGCAACGGCTTAGAAAAAAATGATTTCAAAAGAAAACCCCACTCCCCTGTGGGGTTTTTCATTTTAAAGCAACGAGGCGATCTACTTCATCCGATAAGGACAGCATTGGCAACCCACAATTCCTAATAATCATTCCCCCTCAAAATTCATACCCCAGGAACTTAAGGAGAAACATTCTTAAGATACTTCAAAAAGTCGTTGGAGAAATTAGCCTCATTTCCTAATAGGGCCAAAGCGGGTTATGATAGCACGACAGGAACATCAGTTGGGGTACCTCGCATGTACCTTCGTCTCAGCGATTTGACAATGCCTTTTGAATGGCTTCCATCAATTGCACGGACTCTCGATCATACAACTTGAAAAAGTAGACCAAAAAGGTATGTCGATAGTAACTCTTCCTGATTTTATTTCGGGCCTCTACCGTTCGGATTAATTCGAGATATTTTCCCGTTTGCAATTCAGGATCAAAAATCATATCAAACTCTGGATTTTTGGGAAATAGTCGTACGTCAGAATAAAGCTCATTATTGAGTTCAATCTCCGTGTTCATTCGCTTATCTATTTCCCACACCTGTGTGGCTTCACGAATTTCATATTCAGAATTTTGAAGCGCTCTTCCCCGAATATCGGTATAATAGCGATTGATTTTTTTACTCAAACTATCAAAACCCGTTAAACGAGAATCCCCTGAATTTTGTATCCGTTGGTAAATGGCATCATGAACGTAAAAATCATAATACACTGGAGAGAACACCATCCCCAAGCTGTCCAAATCATCTGGAGTAAATTCCATTTTTCGCAAAAACCATTCTTCCGATTGAACACGCCGCTGTATGGTTCTGAGGTAGTCTTTTATCTCGAGTGTGTCTTTTTCAAGATCTTTCATCATCTCCCCTAAATACGCTTCCGATCGTTGAATAGATTTTCGACGATCATTCCAATTATTCACCTGCAGCGCCAATAAAATTCCAATGACCACCAAAATAATCTCCCCTAGGGCATAAATGAGATATCTGTTGAATTTACTCTGCGAAATCAATGTATGTCGGATCCGACTAAAGATGCGAAGCATGGGATGGTAGTTAGTTACTTAAAGATACAAAATCAACCCATACACAACTAACGATACATAAATTCGAAGCTCTGTCTAGGGCTTCCAAGTTACCTGGGCATTTTGATCGGACAAAGCTTCTAAGTGTTCTAGGGCTTCGAACTGCCCCTTTAGGAAGTTACGGTTTCGCTCTCGGGATTGTGCTTGACGATACATACTCCGAACGAACCTGCGGATGCTTTCTTCAGAATCCAAGATAAGTCCGGGAACCGGAACATTGTTATTCTCATCATCCTTGGCTACCATAGTGAAATAGGAGGAATTACAATGCTTTACTGCTCCCGAATTGATATTCTCCGATTCAACGCGAACACCTATCACCATCGAGGTGCGACCCGTATAATTTACAGATGATTTTAGGGTTACTAGTTCCCCTACCTCAATTGGATTGAGAAAATCGACTTTATTGACCGATGCCGTAACACAATAGTGACCTGAATGACGAGAAGCACAAGCGAAGGCAATCTGATCCATCAGATTAAGAATATAACCTCCATGGATTTTTCCCCGGAAATTCGAATAGGAAGGCAACATTAATTGGGAAAGGGTTACTTGGGAAGAGGCAACAGATACGTAACTCATGATGATGTAATACTTAGGACGATTGATAAAAAATTGTACCTTCTAAAGGTACAAAGAATCAACAATTGAAATGTCCTCGGTGTTTTAATCAGGAAAGAGTAGCATATAGGGGTTCAAATCCCCAATTGAACCCCCTATAATGCTTTGCTAAAGGTCTCCTCACACTTTTAGCACGCCTTTCGGCAAAAATGAGTAAACAGAATTACAATCTTGAAAACCGCGAATCCTAGTTATACTCTATTGTTTGGTTAGTTAGCTGTCTGCCATCAAGATATCATCCCAACGACATACAGGTTCAAAGAGAATGAAAAATACGACATGGTTCAATACTCAAATTGAGTAATCTGAGGATTAAGAGTGGTATAATTGGTCGCAATTTGAAAATAGTATCACAAAAGTTCAGGGCGGGCCTTTAAAAGCCCTACCAATTCTCCGGTTGAATTAAGCTGCAATTTCTTCAGAATATTTCTTCGGTGCGTATCGACGGTAGCGCTACTGATATGCAATTTATCTGCAATTTCTTTGCTGGACTGATTCATGACCAATAAGCGTATGATATCCCGTTCCCGCGCTGTAATCTCATCGGAAAGCAATTTTTGGGAGTAATTACTGAAATACTTGGTCTCATAAGTATTGTTTTCATTCAAGTATTTCGCGGTTGCTGTAATAGGAAGCACCAACTTTTCGTGCATTATGGTGTAATGGGCCATCCCCACAATGGGTTTCCCCTGCGAATTGAAAACCAGGGGGGTTGTATTTTGAATAACATTGACGTAGACTCCCTCCCCATTTTTTAAACGATAATTCCAGGTATAGCTCATCCGTTGTCGATCTTCAGGCGACAGATTCCCCATGGTAAAATCCATAAGATCCGACAGGGCTTTTAACCATCTGTCAATGTCTTCTGGATGGATGCGTTCCCAAAAGGCTTTCATCCCACCATTTCTAAGATCCTTTTGGCTAATTCCAAGACAGGACATCACATTTTTACTTACATATTCAAAGGTAAGTTCTTGGGTATTGGTCACACAAAAGAAGGTGGAATCGAAAGGAAGAATATGATCGAATTCCAACATTTTTCGGAGGTGCTCGCGCAGGATATTTGACCCGTAAGAACCAAATATCTCGCTATAAGCCTCTTCGATTTCACTAAGGGCTCTCGGCATAAAACTAGGAATAAATTTTTCTCAAGGGTAAAATACTAAATGTTTTGAAGATTTCAAGATGAAATTAAAATCATTAAAATTTATAGAATTAAGTATCTTTCTTTTGAAAAAGTAGTTTGTCATGAAAAAAGTTATTCTGTTCATCGCTTTGTTACTCCTAATCGTTGGATGTAAGGAGAGCAAGAATGAAGCATCGGATTCCCTGTCACAAGCCATGGTGTATTACAATGGCGACATCTTAACCATGGTAGGAGAATCCCCTACCTATGTTGAAGCGATCGTAGTACGCGATGGAAAAATTGAATTTGTTGGAGAAGCGGCTGAAGCCATGAAAATTGCTGGCATAGGACACAAGATGATCGACTTGGAAGGGAAAACCTTACTCCCTGGTTTTATAGATGGACATGCCCATTTTGCCAATTTTGGATTGCAAGCGATCGGGGCCCAACTCTTGGCACCGCCCGATGCGTCCTGTAAAGATATCCCAACCATGATTCAAATTTTAAAGGATTGGAACACTCCTGAAAATCTTGCACTAACGGGTTGGATTATCGGAACAGGTTTTGACGATTCTGTATTAGAGGAAAAGCGTTTCCCAACGCGCCATGATTTGGATCTGGTGAGTACAGAACATCCCATAATGATCACCCACATCTCGGGACACTTTGCCGTGGTGAACACAAAAGGACTCGAACTGATTGGATATACAGCAAACACCCCCGATCCAGAGGGGGGCATTATTCGAAGGGAAGCCGACGGAAAAACCCCCAATGGCGTGTTGGAGGAGTTGGCCGCCATTCCAAAAATGATGCTTGCGCTGATGCCGAAGGATCAAATTGCGGCCGATCGATTCTTTGCGGCGGGCCAAGACATGGCGCTATCGTATGGATATACCACCGCTCAAGAGGGTCGCGCCATGCAAAACCACGAACTTCTCGTAGCCAAAGCAGAAGCCGGAAAGATTATAATCGATGTGGTGAGCTACATCGATTACAGCCTTGTAGATCAATATATGAGCACAAAATGGAATAGCAAGGACTATTCTAACCACTATCGCATTGGGGGGATGAAGGTTACTTTGGATGGCTCCCCTCAGGGGCGTACCGCTTGGCGAACACAACCTTACCTAATTCCACCCGATGGTCAAGGCAAAGAGTATGCTGGTTATCCTGCCATCCCAAATGACTCCACGGTACAAGCCATTTTTGAAAAGGGCTTTAAAAACAACTGGCAGATTTTGGTCCATGGTAATGGCGATGCTGCGATGGACCAAATGATACGAACCTTGCGGCCGAATGTTGAAAAATATGGTCTTGGCGACAGAAGGCACACTTTAATACATGGGCAATATGTTCGGGAAGATCAATTGGATGCCTTCAAAGAATTGGATGTGATTACCTCGTTATTTCCCCTACACACTTTTTATTGGGGTGATTGGCATAAAGAAATTATCGGGGATTCCTTGGGAAATAAAATCAGTCCTACCCGAACCGCTCTCAACAAAGGGATTAAGCTTACCATTCATACGGATGCCCCTGTAGCCCTTCCCAATTTGATGCGCGTTGTTTGGACGGCCGTACAGCGGACCTCCCGTTCGGG
>CAZOSF010000097.1:0-6599 GCA_964582415.1 uncultured Alteromonas sp. | reverse complement strand
GAAGAGATGGAGGTGGAAGTAACCGTGAAACGCAACGATCAATTCTCATTGGAAGAAGTTGCTATGTATGATAAGGTGCTACTATCCCCTGGCCCGGGAATCCCTGATGAAGCAGGTTTGCTGAAGCCACTAATCGAAGCTTATGCCGGCAAAATGCCCATTCTGGGTGTTTGTCTGGGACAACAGGCCATCGGGGAAGTTTTCGGTGGCTCCCTAGTGAATTTGAAAAAGGTGTTTCATGGGGTTGCCACAGAAGCAACCATCATAGACACCAACGAACCGTTGTTTGAAGGTATGGGACCAAAGATAGAAATTGGCCGCTACCATTCCTGGGTAGTCTCCCAAGAGGATTTCCCAGAGGTTCTAAAAATTACCGCCGTCGATGAAAACGACCAGATCATGGCCCTCCGTCATAAAGAATACGATATCTGTGCGGTACAATTTCACCCGGAAAGCGTACTAACTCCTCAAGGAAAACAAATGATTAAAAACTGGATCCATAGTTAAATGAAGGCCGTACTAAACCGATTGATCAACCACGAAAAGCTTTCCAAAGAGGAGGCCAAAGAAGTTCTTGTTCAAATTTCCAGAGGAACCTATAACGAGTCGCAAATGGCAGCCTTTATAACCGTGTACATGATGCGAAGCATTTCTTTGGAAGAATTGGAAGGGTTTAGAGATGCCCTTCTGGAATTATGCATTCCAGTGAACTTGGAGGACTATACCACCATCGACCTATGTGGAACGGGAGGGGATGGAAAAAATACATTCAACATATCCACCCTAGCCTCCTTTGTTACTGCTGGAGCTGGCGTTTTAGTGACCAAACATGGAAATTATGGGGTCTCCTCCATCAGCGGCAGCAGTAATGTTCTGGAAGCCCAAGGCATTCATTTCACCAACGATACCGGCTTCTTAAAGCGATGCTTGGACGAAGCGGGGATCTGCATTCTTCATGCTCCCCTATTTCACCCTGCGATGAAGAACGTGGGCCCCATTCGACGCGCTTTGGGAGTAAAAACATTTTTCAATATGTTGGGTCCCATGGTAAATCCAGCCTTCCCTAAAAATCAATTGGTAGGAGTTTTTAGCCTGGAATTGGCCCGCCTTTATGGATATCTTTATCAAAAAGGTGATAAAAACTTCAATGTGCTGCACGCACTGGATGGGTATGATGAAGTATCCCTAACAGGAGGCACCAAAATGATTACACGTAATTCTGAAAAGCTTCTAACTCCAGAAAATTTTGGATACAATGCCGTTACAATGGAAGCTATATACGGCGGAGATACGGTGGAAGATGCCGTCGGTATTTTCCAAAATATCTTGAAAGGCAATGGTACCGAGGCACAAAACAATGTGGTATGCTCCAATGCTGGGCTTGCCATCATGACGGCCATAGGTTGCTCCCTATCGGAAGGCATTCAGAAAGCGGAGACTTCCCTGATGGAAGGGGCTGCATTAAATGCCTTTGAAAAACTTCAAAAACTTAGTTTGGAAGCATGACTATTTTAGAACAAATAACCAATTATAAACGGAAAGAGGTAAGCGCTCGAAAGCAGTGGATTCCAGAAAAACAATTGACTTCACTGCCCAGATTTAATCGTACGGGCATTTCGTTAAAAAATGCGCTACAACAAAAATCAATAGGTATCATCGCCGAACACAAGCGAAAATCACCGAGTAGATCGGTAATCAACGACAAGGTGTTGTTGGATGAAGTAGTAGCATCGTATGAAATGGGAGGAGCAGCAGGAATTTCTGTTCTTACTGACACCAAATTTTTTGGAGGTTCATTGGAGGATTTGCTTTTGGCTCGAGAAACAGTAAAATGTCCCATTTTAAGAAAAGAATTTGTCGTCGATCCTTATCAAATTATAGAATCCAAAGCCAATGGGGCTGACGTGATTTTATTAATTGCCGCTTGTTTAAATTCCAGGGAAATAAAAGAATATTCTGAATTGGCCAATAAGATTGGGTTAGAAGTATTACTGGAGGTTCACAACGAGGAAGAATTGAGTCGAAATCTTTTCCCAACCATAGATATGATTGGGGTGAACAATAGAAATCTCAAAACTTTTGAAGTTTCCATCGAAACCAGCATTCAACTTTCTCGAAAAATTCCAAGTGAATTTGTAAAAGTTACCGAGAGCGGACTCTCCAGTGCTTCGGAAATAAAAACACTAAATGCACACGGATTTCAGGGGTTTTTAATGGGAGAACATTTTATGAAATCAGAAAAACCAGGCAAAGCCCTATCCGAATTATTACAATTGCTATGAAGCCAAAATTGAAGGTGTGTGGTATGAAATATAATGTGGAAGAGGTGGCAACACTTGGTCCAGACTATCTCGGCTTTATTTTTTATGAGCCAAGTCCGAGGCATTATACTGGGCCAAATGTGTTCGTTCCAGAAACCATTCGAAAGGTTGGTGTTTTTGTGAATGAATCCATGGAAATGATTATAACTAAAGTGAAGGAGCATGCACTCTCGGTAATTCAACTGCATGGGGACGAAGATGTCATCTTTGTTGAGGAACTTCGGGCCATTTTAGATTTCATCGCCCTAGAAAATTTGGTTATTTGGAAAGTGTTCAATGTTGGCGAATCCTTTAATTTTAATCAACTTCTTGACTATGAACCCCATGTGGAAGCGTTTCTATTTGATTCTTATAGTAATCAGAGAGGAGGTTCTGGAAAGACCTTCAATTGGGATCTTTTGAAGCAATATCCCCTAAAAAAGCCTATTGTTCTCAGCGGAGGTATTGGACCGGATGCTATTATGACATTAAAAGACATATTAGGAGAGGAAACTCTCCCCATTTACGCCATAGACGTAAACAGTAAATTTGAAATAGAACCTGGCCGCAAGGACATTGCAGCCTTAAAAAACTTTATGGATGAACTATAATGTAGATGAGAAGGGCTATTACGGTGACTTTGGGGGTGCTTATATCCCAGAGATGCTCTATCCTAATGTAGAAGAACTTCGGCTGAACTACAAAAATATCATAGCCGATCCCGATTTTCAAAAGGAATTTAATGAATTGCTAACGAATTATGTTGGCAGACCAACCCCTCTATATTTCGCCAAAAGATTCTCTGAAAAATATGGAACAAAAATTTATTTGAAGCGAGAGGATCTTTGCCATACCGGTGCCCATAAAATCAACAATACCATTGGTCAAATTCTTCTGGCCAAAAGATTGGGCAAGAAACGCATTATAGCCGAAACCGGTGCTGGACAACATGGTGTGGCTACCGCCACAGTCTGTGCATTGATGGGCATGGAATGCCATGTGTATATGGGTGCCATTGATATGAAACGACAAGCGCCCAATGTAGCCCGCATGAAAATGCTCGGAGCCGAGGTAATTCCTGCACATTCAGGGAGTAAAACCTTAAAGGATGCCACCAACGAGGCTATTCGTGATTGGATCAATAACCCGATAAACACGCACTACATTATCGGTAGTGTGGTAGGACCTCATCCCTATCCCGATATGGTAGCACGATTTCAAAGCGTCATTTCCGAGGAAGTGAGAAAACAACTCTTGGAAATTGAAGGGCGTGAGGGACCAAATTATGTTGTGGCTTGTGTAGGCGGAGGAAGTAATGCCGCTGGATTGTATTATCATTTCCTTGACGCACCCGAAGTGGGAATCATCGCTGTTGAAGCGGCAGGAAAGGGAATTCATTCTGGCGAAAGTGCTGCAACCTCTGTTCTTGGAAAAACCGGAATAATTCATGGGAGCAAAACTTTGTTGATGCAAACCCCCGATGGACAAATAACGGAACCCTATTCCATTTCCGCAGGATTGGATTATCCCGGTGTCGGACCTATGCACGCACATTTGTATTCCAGCGGACGTGGAGAGTTTATTTCCATCACCGATGAAGATGCCATGAAAGCAGGTTTGGAATTGAGTGCGACAGAAGGTATTATTCCTGCAATAGAGACCAGTCATGCCCTTGCCATTTTCAAAGAAAGAGTTTTCCGTCCCGAAGATATCGTAGTAGTAAATCTTAGCGGTAGAGGAGACAAGGACTTGAATACCTATATCGAATATTTCAATTTATAAGCGATGGAAATGAATAGAATTAAAACGGCGCTTAGTCAATCAGAAAAATTACTTTCCATCTACTTCACTGCGGGATTTCCCAATCTGGAGGATACAGTTCCGATTCTCAAATCCTTGCAAGCAAACGGGGTGGATATGGTAGAGATCGGGCTTCCATTCAGCGATCCATTGGCAGACGGCCCTACCATCCAAGAATCTTCCACAATTGCCTTAAAAAATGGGATGACCACCGAAAAACTGTTTGAACAGCTCGATGGTATTCGCGGACATATCAATATCCCCCTAATCATAATGGGGTATTTCAATCCGATTATGCAATATGGAGTCGAAGCTTTTTGCAAACGATGCCAGGAAATTGGGATTGACGGATTTATTATTCCCGACTTACCATTAGAGGAATATCAAGAAAAGTATCAGCATATGTTTGACTCCCATGGTTTCTCCATGATTTTTTTAATTACCCCACAGACTTCGGAAGATCGCATTCGAAAAATTGATGCGGCTAGTACTGGCTTTATCTATATGGTAAGCAGTGCGAGTACAACAGGAGCGAAAGAAGGATTTGGGGAAGAGAACATGAAATACTTTGAAAGAATTGATGGAATGCAATTAAAGTCGCCGCGAATTGTGGGCTTTGGAATATCCAACGAACAAACATTTCAACAAGCGACAAAATATAGTTCTGGTGCTATCCTTGGAAGTGCCTTTATAAGGGCCCTTTCTAGGGAAGGAATCGATGGGATCTCACCCTTTCTCGCCTCTATTCGATAAACCAGAATTGTTTATTTCCATTTTTTTCCTTATTAATAAGGGTAACCAAAAATCAAATGAAATGGGAAAAGGTGATAAGAAAACCAAAAGGGGTAAAATCGTTCGAGGTTCTGCTGGCCGCTTACGACCCCGAAAGAAAAAGAAGCAGGAAAGCATTAAAGGTTCAAAAAAGTGATAGCTTCCAAAAACAAAACCCCCTCCGTCTGGAGGGGGTTTTTCGATTTAGTTGGTTATTTATTATTCCTTAACTAATCGTTTTACAGCCTGTCCTTCGGCTCCGAAGATTTGTACCATGTACACTCCAGAAGCAAGGTTAGATACATCTACTGATTGTTCTGTAGACATATTTCTTAGATCGATATTTTGAACCAAACGACCATTGATGTCGTAAATGGCTGCACTCTCTAATTGAATAGAAGTTGCATTAGCGATGTTTACAGTGTGGTTAGCTGGGTTCGGATAAAGTACAACACCATTTTCTAGGTTGTAATCATCCACTCCAAGGATACTCTCGATAGTTAATTCGAAAGTACACTCACCAACGTTTCCATACTCATCTTCTGCGAAAAGAGTGATGGTGTAAACTCCGTCAGGCAATAAAGTACCAGCAGCAGGATCCTGTCCTAAGATAGTTACTGGATCGGTACAGTTGTCTGTAGCGGTTGCATCAGTAGTAGTCCAGTAGTCAGGAAGTTCATAGAACAAGTTCAATGGTCCTGGATCTACGGTCATGTCTGCTGGACAGTTTTCGATTACTGGACCCAAAGCGTCTACTACGGTCATTTCTGCAGTACAGCTTGCCAAGTTTCCATCAGCATCACTAGCGAATACTGTTACAGTAATTACAGAACCTACATCGTCGCAAGTAACATCGGTTACATCAACAGCAGTAATAGTAATACCACAGTTATCGAAAGAGTTAGCGTTATCGATGAAATATTCTGGTAATACTTCGGCAGTACCTTCTGGGCCGATTTCAACAACGGCATCCATACATACCAATACTGGATCGGTAACGTCTATTACAATCACGGTAGAAGTACAAGTAGAAGTATTGCCACTGTCGTCTGTAACTGTAATGTCAATTACGTTTGCACCAAGATCCTCACAAGTAAACTCGATGGTTTCGCTTGGTGGTGAACCAACAACGTAGTTAAGAGTTCCATTAAATACCCTTGGGCTGAATGGCGATCCGTCAAACGGAACGTTTGAAGCAGCACCAGCAGCCAAAGAAAGATCGGCGTTAGAGTAGTTCTCGTTCGTTCCGTCACCATTGGTATAACTATGTCCGTGGTTGGCATCCAATACAAGTGCAATACCATAAGACATACCGGCCTCTAGGGCAAGAGGAGTATCCAATACAGCATTGGTTGGTGTATCGATAGTTCCTGCAGCAGTTCCCGAAGAGGAAGTCTGTAGGGTCCATGCACCGGAGTTACCTTCATTTCCAACATAAGTTCCAGCCACGGTATAAACATCCATGGTAAAGGCTCCAGCTTCATCGGTGTTGATATCGATATCGGTAATACTGATATCTTCCGCTCCGATAGTTACATCGAAATAAACTGCACCTCCATTTGAACCTCCGTTATTGGAAGCGAAAAGTGTAGTAAGTGATCCAGGTACTGGAGCACCACCACCAGTTGTTACGGTATAACCACATGCTTCATCGATGCTAACTAGAAGTGCACTAGCATCAACAACAGCTACACCACTAGCATCCAATTCCACTACTAGAGGAGTAGA
>CAZOSF010000096.1:4756-6650 GCA_964582415.1 uncultured Alteromonas sp. | reverse complement strand
TTTTCGAAAAACTCCAAACCTCCTTGCGGCAGACAGGTAGGAAATCACACGCCCTTAGGGCCTGCTTTTTTTATTGCCTTCGCATTTGGAAGCAAGCTTCCCATGAAGATGGGATTGACTCCGTCCGGCCCAACATTCTACCACTCCCGCAAATAGAAAATCCCACGCCCTTCGGGCCTGCTTTTTTTATTGCCTTCGCATTTGGAAGCAAGCTTCCCATGCTTGGCAATAAAAAAATCCGCACCTTTCCGGTGCGGATTTTCTGCTTGATGTGGAGAAGATGGGACTCGAACCCACGACCTCTTGACTGCCAGTCAAGCGCTCTAGCCAGCTGAGCTACATCCCCTAGAGGGTGCGAAAATAAGAAATATTTTTAATTTCCTAGGCCTTTAAAACCAACAATGGTTTTGTGGTATGAAAATCCTTCTTGAGAATGGTGTTCTTTTCCCAAAGTTTCTCAAAAACACCTCGCTTGCGCCTAAAAACACATAGCATGTCGGGATTATTCGATTGAAAATGTTCAAGTATCCCTTGATACACTGTCGCATTCTTCGTGACCTGAACTTTTTTGTTTAATTCAGACAAACGAGGATCTATTTTAGAATCATCTTGGGCAACATCTGGAGTAATCACTTGAAGTAAATTCACCTTGGCGCTAAAACTTCTACTGATTTCCTTTAACGGTTTTAAAACATCATCCGATTTCAAAGATCCTACCTTAAATGCCAGAAGTATGGTCTCCACCTTCCTAAAAATATATCCAGGCGGGATAATCAAAATTGGAATCTCGGTTTGCTTTACCAATTTTCCAGTAATGCTTCCCAGATACACTTCATCCGCAATCTCGATACTCTGTGGAGAAGTGATAACTAAATCGATTTCCATTTTCTCGGCAATGCGAACGATTCCCTCATAGGCGTCTCCTTTTATGGATTTTGCTACTACATTAACCCCTTTGGGGTCCACTTCTTGAAGCACCCGTTGAAGTAATTCTTCGCTATCTTCAATAATCAATTGATTTACCTTGGTCAAGGTCCCTACTCGGGAAAACTCCTTGTAGAGGTTTACCAAATACACATTAGCACCGTTAATCGATGCCAAATTCACAGCATACCGCAGATTAGTGACTGCATTTTGAACGGAACTTACTGGCACTAATATGTTTTTCATGGCAGTTGGTTTATTTAAATTTACGGCAAAATTAGTCTTTATTTATGATACGAAAGGGAAAGGCTTCTGAAATTGACACTTTATTAAGACTCACCCAAGCCTGTGCTCAAAAAATGATTTCGGAAGGAATCTTTCAATGGAACAATCTGTATCCCAGCAAACAAGCCTTCGAACAAGATTGTCGGCGCCAAGAACTTTATGTGTTCGAACAAGACGATGAAATCCTTGGCTGTGTCACCCTTTCCTCCCTAAAGGACTCCGAATATGAAGACATCGAGTGGCTCACACCCGATGGGGCCAACCTCTACGTGCATCGCTTGGCAATTCACCCCGACTTTCAAGGACAAGGATTCGCTCGAACGCTAATGGATTATGTGGAAACCCTCGCTAAAGAACTCGGCGCTACTTCCATTCGCTTGGATACCTTCAGCCAGAATACCAGAAATCAGAAATTCTATAAAGCTAGGGGATATATACAATTGGGAGATATCTATTTCCCCAACCAAAGCTCGTATCCATTTCATTGCTTTGAAAAAATACTATAATCAACGGACCAAGGAAAAATACCCCCTCACTTCGTTGCCATCTGAAAGTACCGCCCGGTACCAATAGCCATCGGAGGGCATAGGAGCATTATTGTATTTACCATTCCAACCTTGGGAAGCAGGCCCAATAATAGCAAGTACTTTTCCGTAACGGTTGTAGATATATATTTTTTCAATGG
>CAZOSF010000096.1:2828-4656 GCA_964582415.1 uncultured Alteromonas sp. | reverse complement strand
CCAATAATAGCAAGTACTTTTCCGTAACGGTTGTAGATATATATTTTTTCAATGGAAAGCGGGTTTAAAATAGGGCGAACGTAATTCCAATAATCATTATATCCGTCCCCGTTAGGAGAAAAATAGGGCGGAAAACCAGTCGGTGGATAAGCTAATCTAAATTCTTCAGTGGCTACACCACAGCCGTTTTTATCACGGACATAGAGCGTATAATACCCCTGGGTAAGATTGAAAAAATTGGGAGAATCTTGATAGTTTTCCCCCTCCAGGGAATACTCATAGTCGCCACTTCCGGAAACGGATGCCGAAACGGTAAAAGTAAACCCGTCGGCTTCTTTATCAATGCTTTCAATGGTAGCAATCGAAGAGGCTACTACCACAAATTCCTTGGAAAACGCACATTCAATTGAAGTGCCCTCCTGACTAATAATATCGTACACTTCATAGCGATAGGTCCCCGTATGAAAGAAATCGGCATAATTCGCTTCCGAGATCAACTCTTCCGATCCCGAAGGGAGTACCTCAAACCAACGATAACCATCAGCGCTGTCAGGAGAATAAAAGCGAGTGGGTAATTCGTTTTCACAAATGCCCACCGAATCGGGAAAGACGCTTTCGGGATAAAAACTAATCAATTCGCCCGTATCAGGGTCATAAAATGGTCCGCACCCCAGAATCGTAGAAAAGGATTCCTGACCGCAATCTTGTCCCTGTCCTGCTTGATTGAAAGGGATTATCCGAACAAAATACGTGTTATTCGATTCGAAATTCAGAACTTGGGTAGAGGTGGTGGTGAAAACAGCCCCGTCCAATACATCATTGATAAAAGGAGTCCTTCCAATAAAAACAATATATCCTGTTGCCCCTGGAACAGGAGCCCATTCCAGTGTTGGAGACAATGGCACATTGATAGCACCATTGGGTGGGGTAATGAGGTAGGTGCATCCTGGAGGATCTCCCAAGGATGCCGTTGTAAATTGCTCCTCTTCACATCCAATGGCGTCTCCGTTTTCGTTATAGGGAGTTATAGTCACATAAAGGGTGGTATCCGGTGGAAAGTCGGCAACAGGATTGTAAGAAAGGACATTCCCCACATCCAGATTGTTCAAGATTTCCACTCCCCCAGGGGTAGTCCCAATGGAGAGTCGATATCCCGTGGCCTTTGAGGCATACGACCAAGAAAGGTTGGTAGCAACATTTACCCCCGTGTCGCCGTTTTCGGGTATGACCAATTGGGTGCAATCGGGCACCTCGGTAACATTTTCCGTAGTAAAGGACTGAGGCTCGCAAACAATATCTTCCTGATCAAAAAAGAACAAGGTGATACGAACATAAATCAAAGAAGACTCCGGCAACCCTTGGGGTGGCACAAAACTAGTGTCACTACCATTCTGTTGTTCATTGACAATATCTCCTCCTCCCGGGGTGGTTCCTATAGAAATAATGTACCCTGTTACTCCAATAACCTCTTCCCAGCTTATGGTAGTATCGACCGGGACATTTGTGCTTCCAGCCAGTGGTTGGGTTAAATTTGGACATTCTTGGGCATAGGCTCCCCATACAAACAAGAACAGTCCCCATAAAAGTCCAAACCGTACCATCGTGGTCCTTAGCAATTTTTTAGTTCTTAAAGATAAGGAATCTAACTCATTGCATAGCTGAAATCGATGCGTCCCCATTTACTTTTGAAAACCATATTCCTACCTTTGAAGCTTGGAAACAACAGCCACCGATATCTCCTTTAAACGCATTCAGCAATTGGCCATCCCTGCTATCATTGCGGGTATTGCAGAGCCCGTCTTATCGAGCACCGATGCCGCTGTGGTAG
>CAZOSF010000096.1:0-2728 GCA_964582415.1 uncultured Alteromonas sp. | reverse complement strand
ATCATTGCGGGTATTGCAGAGCCCGTCTTATCGAGCACCGATGCCGCTGTGGTAGGGAACATACCAACCTATGGCACTGAATCCTTGGCGGCCGTGGGAGTAGTGGGTTCATTTCTCTCCATGCTTATCTGGATTTTAGCACAAACCCGAAGTGCCATCTCTACCATCGTCTCCCAAAACCTTGGTGCTGGAAACCTGAAAAGCATTTATAACTTCCCTGCTCAGGCTATTTATTTCAATGTGGCCCTTAGTATTATTGTCTTGGTTTCCACCTCCTTTTTTGTTGACGACATATTCCGACTTTTAAACGCAGAGGGCATCATACTTCAATTCAGTATAGAGTATTACAACATACGGGTGTGGGGCTTTCCGCTTACGCTTTTCACCTTTGCGGCCTTTGGAATATTCAGGGGTTTGCAAAATACTTTTTGGCCCATGGTAGTGGCAGCTACTGGAGCCGCATTGAATATTGCTTTGGATTTCCTTTTGGTCTTTGGCGTAGAGGGAAGTATTCCTGCCTTGGGAATTGAAGGAGCAGCGTGGGCCAGTTTGATTTCACAGGTAGTAATGGCGCTCTTTTCCTTGGTTTTGCTCATGAAAAAAACCCCTGTTTCCCTACGATTGCGATTTCCATTAGACCCTGAAATCCGCCGTTTGGTTTCCATGTGTTTCAACCTATTCATCCGGTCGATTGCCCTTAATGTTGCTTTGATGTTGGCAGTACGGGAAGCTACTGCCTTAGGAAAAGAAACCATCGCCGCCCATGCCATCGCCATCAACATTTGGTTGTTCACCGCCTTCTTTGTGGACGGCTACGGTGCGGCAGGAAATATTTTAGGCGGAAAGATTCTCGGGGCAAAGGATTATCCTAGGCTTTTGAAACTCACCAAAAGGGTCAATTTCTATAATTTGATTGTGGCTGGAATATTGACTATCGCCTGCTTGTTGCTTTACGAACCTATTGGAAAGCTTTTCATCAAGGATCCGGAAGTATTGGCGATTTTCTATGGAATGTTCTTTATGGTGATTTTAAGCCAACCCCTGAACGCCTTAGCTTTTACCCTCGATGCCATCTTCAAAGGTTTGGGAGAAATGGCCTATTTACGAAATGTACTATTGGGAGCAACAATCTTAGGCTTTCTACCTTTCTTGTACCTTTTCAAATATTTGGACTGGGGACTCGTTGGGATTTGGGGGGCGCTACTCTCTTGGATTGCCTACAGGGCCATCGCGCTCATCATCAAGTTCAAAAAGAAATACGTTCCCTTGGCACAATCGGCTAACGAGTCTTCAACCAGCCGGTAATACTAAGCCGTTCCGATTGCTTAACAACCTTTACCTCGTGTTCCAATAACTGACTCTCGAAAATAACCACCCTACCCGCCAAGGGCAGTATGCCCTTCGCCCCTTCGTCCAAGTAAAGGGTAAGTTCGCCTCCATTCTCCTCTGGCCATGGATCTTCATTCATATAGCACACGATGGAAATTTTTCGGCGGTCGTCATTCTGAAAAGTGTCCAAATGGCGTTTGTAAAAAGTCCCCGTGGGATACACGGCATAATGGAATTCCTTTTGGTTAATCCCTAGAAAGCAGGTTTTGTTGAGGTAAACAATTAGGTCGTTAATCTTTTTAAAGAAAAGTTGTTCAACAACATCCGCCCTCGACTCGTCCATCCACAAGATGAAATCCCCGCGAATGCTCTTAATGATTTCTTCGTTGAATTTGTTCCCGATGGCCGACTTTCGGAATCTGTCTTCTTCGTATTTCAACAAAAGATTGTTTCGAAGAAGGGCAACTTCTTCTGAAGTAAAAAAACCGTCCACCACACTGTAGTGACGCTCCATCAGATCCTCGATAATCGATTCGAACAACGGATTTTCAACAAAATCCATCTGTTCAAATAATTCATTGCTCATGCACAACAAAAAAGTGCGCAAATATACATCTGGGAAGCATATGTTGGTCAAAAATTTTCCGAAGGGAAAAACCCGTATCTTTGCCCTGATGAAAAAGATCCGCATTACCAAACAGTTTACCTTCGAAACGGGCCATGCCTTATATGGTTACGATGGAAAATGTCGAAATGTACATGGGCACAGCTATCGTTTATCGGTAACCGTAATCGGCACCCCTATTTCAGACAATACCCATGTGAAATATGGGATGGTGATCGATTTTGGGGATTTGAAAAAAATCGTCAAGGAAGAAATTGTGGATGTCTTCGATCATGCTACGGTTTTTAATAAAAATACCCCTCATGTGGAGTTAGCCAGAGAATTGGAATCGCGCGGACACAATGTGCTTTTGGTAGAATATCAACCCACCAGTGAAATGATGGTATTGGATTTTGCCGATAAAATTCGCAAACGACTTCCGGAAAGTATCGAGCTGTTTGCCCTTAAGCTTCAAGAGACCGAAACCAGTTATGCCGAATGGTTTGCTTCCGACCAGTAGGAAGTTGCTAAGCCGTTTTACTATATTTACTGTATGCAAATCCCTCAAGGCAAGAAAATTTACTTCTCGAGCGACAATCACCTAGGCGCCCCAACCCCTGCCGAAAGTTTGCCGCGTGAGAAAAAATTTGTGGCCTGGTTGGATGACGTAAAAAAGGATGCTGCCGCTATTTTCTTATTGGGTGACCTTTTTGATTTTTGGTTTGAATACAAAACCGTCGTACCCCGAGGATTCACCCGTGTCTTAGGAAAATTGGCCGAAATTACCGACAGTGG
>CAZOSF010000095.1:4819-6672 GCA_964582415.1 uncultured Alteromonas sp. | reverse complement strand
GCACTAATCATCATGACCCACAGCTTTAACAAGGATGTGCGGTACCTGATGGCATTAAAAGACACACACCCCGCCTATCTAGGGCTCTTGGGTCCCAGTCGGCGACGGGAAGAAATTTTGGACAAGCTCCTGGAGTTCATTCCTGACATAGACCCTGCATTTATAGAACAGGTTCATGGCCCTGCCGGCATCAATATTGGTGCGGAAAGTGCCCATGAGATTGCCCTCTCGGTTTTATCTGAAATTCTTAGTGTCATACGAAAACAGCAGCCCATGGCACTGAAGGACAAAAGCGGAAGCATCCATGCTTAAAGTTCCTCAATTACTCTTGGCCGCAGGAGGTTCTACCCGAATGGGGCGGCCTAAAGCATTGTTGCCTTGGGGAAATACTACTTTATTACAGTATCGCATTGAAGTATTGCAACAGTTGGAACAGCCCATTATTTTGGTCCTAGGTGCAGATGCAAATACTATTCAAGAGCAGCTGATCTTTGGTCATCAACTTTCTGTAATTGTAAATTCTGAATGGGAAAAAGGAATGGGGAACTCCATTGTAATAGGGATGTCCAATTTAATTGAACGTTTTCCAAATGCTGATGGTGTGCTCATTTCATTGTTGGATCAACCCTTGATTCCGAAATCACATTATCTTTCGATGCTTCAGAAATCTACATCAAATTCAGAAAAGATTCTGGTATCGGAATCTGAGAGAGGCTGGAAAGGGGTGCCCGCATTGTTTCCCAAAATTTATTTTGATGAATTAAGTAATCTTCAAGGAGACGAAAGCGGCAAAACTGTAATCCGTCGCCATTCCAAAAAACTGCTTTCTATTTATGGGGAGAATTATCTGGACGACATGGATACCCCTGAAGCCTATAATGCTTTGCTGCAGAAAGCGTCCTCGGAATTCTAGATCGCTCGGCCATCTCTTTGTAAATCACGCATTCAACCCTGAATTAAGGGCGGTTTACATGATATTTATCATAGTTATTCCTTATAGTCTGTGCTAATTTTAAAAGTGAAAAATCACGGAGTCATTAGTTTTAAAATTTGCAGTCATGAAACTTAAAAAGAATCCAAAAGTCGATTTAAACCGATGGAGTTCTATATTCTTCCTCACCGGACTAGTGACCATGTTATTTATTTCTTATGAAATATTGGAATGGAAATCATTCGAATCTAGCGACCAGGTGAGCGAAGTTATGGATGTTGGAGATGACCTAGTAATGGACATCCCTATTACAGAACAATTAAATACTCCACCCCCACCACCCCCACCCCCTGCGATGGTACAACAAGTATTTGAGGTTGTGGAAAACGAATTGGAAGTGGAAGAGACCATTATCGAGTCTACAGAGCTCGATCAGAACACTACCATAGTAGAAATTGAGGAAATTGAAGAAGTTGTAGCCGAGGAAGAAGAAATCGTGGATATCCCCTTTGCTGTAATCGAAGATGTTCCTATTTATCCTGGTTGTGAAAACGAACGAAATAACGAAGGCAAAAAAACCTGTATGTCAGAAAAAGTGATGCAATTTGTTCAATCACGCTTCAATACAGAACTGGCCGCCGACCTAGGTTTAGAAGGAAAACAACGCATCAGCGTCATGTTTAAAATCGATAAGAACGGTGATGTTGTTAACGTACGGGCTCGAGCCCCACACCCAGAATTGGAAAAAGAAGCCATTAAAATCGTAAACTCCTTACCTAAAATGGTACCAGGGAAACAACGAGGCCGCCCCGTAGGCGTTTTATACTCTTTACCTATTTTGTTCAAAGTGGAAGCCATAAACTAGCTATCCAAATCAAAACCCTAAATGAAAAAGAGGAATCCAAATTGGATTCCTCTTTTT
>CAZOSF010000095.1:2426-4719 GCA_964582415.1 uncultured Alteromonas sp. | reverse complement strand
TCTTTAAGATAATCCAATCGATCCCATCGATAACATTGAAGGGTATTGAAAACAACAGCGCGATCCTTATTGTATTTTTCCATCATCACCTCACACAGATCATCGGCCGCCTTTTGCATCCAAGTTTCTTCAGCATCGATCAATAAGGTGATATTTCTATCATAGGCTTCTTTGCACACTGCCTCGTAGCGCTCTTTAACACGCTCCCATTCCTGGCTTTCTTCTGGTGTCATGGTAGCACCTTCAGAGACTTTCTGCCATACCTTTAAACGGCCCAGTCCTGTTGGCTTAAACACTGAAAATGGCATGGCTGGTTTGTTTTCAGCAAATTGGGTGAGTTCAATGATTTTAGCAGTGGCAGCGTCAAATTGTGCCGCCTCTTCCTTGCCTTCCACAGAAAAGTCGAGCACGGAATACACATGAACATCGTAGAGGCTATCTACAACCGGCATACAATCTTTTTCATTCACACCTCCACAAAAGTGATCAAAAACAGTAGATCGAATCAATCCTTCCACAGGAAGGTGAATATTGATCGCAAATTTTGTTACGGCTGTACCAATTTTTACCAAAGGTTCGTTCGCAATCATCCGAAATAGGAAGTACGCACGCTCCAATTGTGCATCGGTTTTTAACTGAAAAGCAGTTGCCGTGTCATCGAAAAGTTGTTTTGTGAACATAGGTTTAAGAATAATCACAAATATAACTAGATTTGAGGTCAGAATAGGTAACATTTGTCATACATGAAGGAAATTTTAAAGGAGCATGGATCGGTTTATTTCAGTGATGGAGCATGGGATCGTCTATACCATCATCTCAGCATTACCAGCCCGTCCAAGATCTTTGTTCTGGTGGATGAGCACACCGAAAAACACTGCTTACCCATCCTAAAATCCGAATTGAAAGACAGCCCTTTTGAAATTCTTCAAATCCCATCTGGAGAAACCAAAAAAAACATCCATACCTGTTTGACTCTTTGGCAATCTCTTTCCTCAATGGGTGCCGATAGAAATAGCTTGCTTATCAACTTAGGAGGGGGCGTAGTCACCGATATGGGTGGCTTTGTTGCCTGTACCTATCAACGAGGCATTTCGTTTATCAATATTCCCACGACCCTTTTGGCTATGGTTGATGCCTCCGTGGGTGGAAAAACAGGCGTGGATCTTGGAACACTGAAAAACCAAATTGGAATCATTCGCAATCCAGAAGCAGTGATTATCGATACAAAGTTCTTAAAAACACTTCCACTTGAGGAATTGGTCTCAGGATTGGCGGAGGTCATTAAACATGGTTTTATCACCTCTGAATCCTATTTACAAAAGGCCTTTGAATTTAACTTTGGAGATCCCCATTCCAACGAGTTGCTCATTTGGGAATCGGTCTTAATCAAGGACGAGGTGATCTCCGAAGACCCAGCAGAAAAAGGACGGCGAAAGACTTTAAACTACGGACATACCCTTGGGCATGCCATAGAATCGTATTTTTTAAATCATCCGCAGAGAAAGCGACTATTGCATGGAGAAGCCATTGCCGTAGGAATGATTTTGGCAACATTTTTATCCTCAGAGATCTATGGTTTCCCAAAAGACACTTTGATGCATTATAGCAAGAAAATTCTGGATTTGTATCCTAAAGTGCATTTCAGCAATCAGGACCGTGATGAGATTATGAAATTGTTAATCTTCGATAAGAAGAATAGCCATGGTAAAATACGTTTCGTCCTTTTGAATGCAGTAGGTGATGCACGATTGAACTGTGAAGTACCCGAAGATTTGATTAAACAATCCTTTAAATTTTATGAAGGAGTTGTGGAGGATTGAAAACTTATTATATATTTGAGATTAACCAACCACCCTCTTATGAGACGTATCATTGTCGATTATAAAAAGCTAACACCGGAGATTCTATCCCTTCTAGTTGAGAAGTATCCGGACGGTTACGATGATGATCATATCATCACTTTTAGAAATTCCAAAAACGAGCTTATCGAGGCTGTAGAAGTGCGCACCGTCGATACTGTTTATTTAGTGAAGGTTAGTGCTCGACTGGAAACCTCTATGGCAAATTTCGACGAGGACGATTACGATGCCGATGAATTTAGCGAACCGATAAGTGAATTACCCGACAAAGACGCCTTGGATAGTGGTCTTGAAGACGAGGACGCCGAAGACGAAGAAGAGGTGGAAAGTGATATGATCAAAGGCAAGAACAAGGATTCAGACGAGGACGAAGAGGAAGAAGATGATGATGAAGATGATGAAGATGATGAAGATGAACTCGACGAGGACGATGA
>CAZOSF010000095.1:0-2326 GCA_964582415.1 uncultured Alteromonas sp. | reverse complement strand
GATGAACTCGACGAGGACGATGACTAATTCTTGAAATAGCGCTCCTTGAGTATTTTCAAATGATGTTCGGTATGTCCGTGAATAATGGCCCCCAAGGCCCTAACCGACATCTTGCCTCCATTGACTATTCCCGTTTTGCTTAGACTTTCTTCATTATAATGAGAGAACTGAACGATGGTAGCCTTTCTTAAGGTGTAAAATTCATCGATGAGATTCTTCGGTGTGCGCTCCGAAGCCCTGCTATTTACCACAAATTCATCTTGGTCGAATCCTTGCAAGGTTGGATGGTTCGATCGAACTATCATCAAAGCCCGATATGCAAAAACCCTTTCTGAATCAACAAGATGTAAAAGAATTTCTTTTGGGCTCCATTTCCCCTTCTCATAGCGATAGTCCCAGTGATTTTTTGGGAGTTTCCTGAAAAAAGACAGGGCATGATGAAATCCTTTCACCAGGCCCTCATTGGGAGGCAGTCCCCCACTATTATCTATGTACCCTTTATAAAACTCAGGATATTCTCCTTCTGGAATCGAGTAGGGAGCTTCCATTATATATCATGAAAAATAGAATGCATCAAACGTTTTTTATCGTTGATGCTTTCTTCCAAACTGATCATGGTCTCCGTACGAGTCACACCTTCGATATCATCGATTTTATAAATGATTTCCTTCGCGTGGGTAGTATCCTTGGCACGGATTTTACAGAAAATATTGAATTTTCCCGTGGTCACGTGGGCTACGGTAACATAAGGTATTTCATTGATACGCTCCAACACAAACTGTGTTTGGGAGGTCTTCTGAAGAAAGATTCCTACATAAGCAATAAAGGAATATCCTAATTTCTTATAATCCAGAGTAAGGGAGGATCCGATAATAATACCCGCTTCTTCCATTTTCTTCACACGAACATGCACTGTTCCTGCAGAGATATTCAACTTTTTGGCGATATCGGTAAAAGGAGTTCGAGTATTCTCGATCAACATATCCAGTATATGATGATCGGTTTCGTCTAATTTAAATTTAGCCATGTTCCACTATTTTGCTATACAAAAATAAGAAGAAGATGGAAATGTAGGTATGATAATTTTAAAAAATTATCGGTTTTTTTAAAGATTTATACGTTATCGTTACGATTTTTTCATCTACGAAAACGTTTTCGTGTGAATTTATCAATATTTCCTCCCCATCAAAAGCCAGTTCCTTATGCCCCACTAGATCCTTTAATTCTCCAAACGCATCTATCGTCGGTTGAAATTGCAAGGCGCCTTCTACAAGTTCTTCCTTAAATTGAATGGCGAGATCGATTATCCTGCCATTCAAGGAAACATTCCTCAGCAGTACGTCCCTGAAATTCTTTTGATTCTCGGGAATCTCAAAATAGGACTCCAGGGTAGTTGCTGTCTTATTTTGTTCTTCATTCTGACTGAAAAGCTCCCATAAGGCATAAAATATATATTCCCTAGTGTTCTCTCGTTGATAGTCCCCAGGGAAATGCCCAGCCTCGAATAAGATGGTAGGCACTCCTTTCGACTGAAAGGTGTCGCCCACACAATTACTATTGTAGCTATCATCATAACGGCCAATCTTTCCTGGAATTACCGACTGTAAGGCACTATAGATGGTCACGATATCCATCATGGCTTGCTCCCTAGCAGGGGTTATGGTTCGCATCGCATCAGCAGCAGGAGCTAAAAAAGAAAGCGTTGCTGGCTCTTTGGAAGACACCCCATAAATGGTGCGCTGGTCATGCAAATTAAGGCATAAATCGGGCTCATATTCATCAAACAGAGAGCGTAAAACGCGACTTTCCGACTGAGATAGATTCTGGGCATCCCGATTTAGATCGATACCATTGGCATTTTCCCGGGTATAACGTAAAGCTCCGTCAGGATTCAAAATGGGTATGAATTGAAACGTGTAGCTATCAAGAAAGTTTCCAGCCCACTTTTCATTCCCCAAAACCGAAAGAAAATCGAATAAGGCCTTCGTTGTAGTGCTTTCATTCCCATGCATCTGAGACCAGCCCAAAACTTTTTTTGGACCATGGCCCAGTTTGATCGAATAAATTGGACACTTTTCCTCGGAATACCCCAAAAGATGTAGCCAGCCCTTGGACTTCATTTCGGAAAGTATAGGTGCGATCATTTCCATAGAAATGTAGCGACCCTTTAGTCGATTTTCCTTAATCCCTTTGTAGTGTGAAAATAGCATCATAACGAAATAGATTACAAATGTAAACATCCCTTTGTTTATTTCTGTAAACAAGAATATGGCACATGTTGATGCGTGCTGTAAACAAAAGGGGAATAATTCCGGATGAAATGGTT
>CAZOSF010000094.1:0-6785 GCA_964582415.1 uncultured Alteromonas sp. | reverse complement strand
CTAAAATTATTTATTGAAATATCATAATGCAAAAATACAACCGAGTATAGGGGAATTCAATGATATTAATCAAAAAAAAGGCTACGATTCCGTAGCCTTTTTTTGTTTCTTCACTTTTATGGTGAGTTCATCTGTCTTTTCATCCAGATCCATCGTAATGGTATCGCCTTCCTTGAGTTTACCATTTATGATCTCCTCGGCGAGGGCATCCTCAATATATTTCTGAATGGCTCTTTTCAGTGGTCGAGCTCCATAATCACGATCGAATCCTTTATCGGCGATATAATCCTTGGCTTTATCGGTAAGTTCTAGAGTATATCCAATATCCTGGATACGCTCATACAACTTATCCAGTTCAATGTCGATAATTTTGTGAATGTCTTCTTTATCCAAAGGATTGAAGACCATTACGTCATCGATTCGGTTCAAGAATTCTGGAGCAAAGGTTTTTTTCAACGCGTTTTCAATAACGCTTTTTGCATGGGCATCGGCTTGGCTTTGTTTGGAAGCCGTACCGAAACCAACACCTTGCCCGAAATCCTTAAGGGTTCTGGCCCCAATGTTAGAAGTCATGATGATAATGGTATTTCGGAAGTCGATCTTTCTGCCCAAACTATCTGTTAGATAGCCATCATCCAATACCTGCAACAACATATTGAAAACATCCGGGTGTGCTTTTTCAATTTCGTCCAATAAGACTACAGAATACGGTTTGCGACGGATTTTCTCCGTCAATTGTCCACCCTCTTCGTAACCCACATATCCAGGAGGGGCTCCGATCAATCTTGAAACCGCGAATTTCTCCATGTATTCGCTCATGTCGATACGGATCAAGGCATTTTCACTATCGAACAATTCCTTAGCAAGTACTTTTGCCAATTGGGTTTTACCCACACCGGTTTGTCCTAGGAAAATGAATGACCCGATGGGCTTATTAGGATCTTTCAATCCCGCACGGTTTCGCTGAATCGCTTTTACAACCTTAGCTACCGCCTCGTCCTGTCCAATAACCTTTCCTTTGATTCGGTCGGGGAGTGCGGCCAATTTATTGCTTTCGGTTTGTGCAATTCGATTTACAGGAATTCCTGTCATCATAGAAACCACCTCTGCAACATTTTCCTCGTCAACTACCTCACGGTGCATCTTAGATTCGTTTTCCCAAGCTTCTTGGGCTGCTGCCAATTCCTTTTCTAAATTCTTCTCGTCATCACGAAGTTTGGCAGCTTCTTCATATTTCTGCTTTTTGACCACCGAATTCTTCAACTCACGTACTTCCTCCAACTTCCCTTCGATTTCCAGTATCTTTTTGGGAACATTGATGTTGGTAATATGTACACGAGATCCTGCTTCATCCAGAGCGTCAATGGCTTTATCCGGAAGGAAGCGATCGGTCATATAGCGATTGGTCAGTTTCACACAAGCCGCCAATGCTTCTTCAGTATAGGTTACGTTGTGATGTGACTCGTATTTATCGCGGATATTATGCAGTATTTCTATGGTTTCTTCTACGGAAGTAGGCTCTACCAATACTTTTTGGAAACGTCGCTCCAATGCGCCATCTTTTTCGATGTACTGACGGTATTCATCCAAGGTAGTAGCACCGATGCATTGGATTTCACCTCGTGCTAATGCCGGCTTGAACATATTTGAAGCGTCCAAAGAACCTGTGGCACCACCGGCACCAACAATAGTATGGATTTCATCGATGAACAAAATGATGTCATCATTCTTTTCCAATTCGTTCATGACCGCCTTCATACGTTCCTCGAACTGACCCCGATATTTGGTTCCTGCCACTAAACTAGCAAGGTCTAAGGTCACCAGACGTTTATCATAAAGAATTCGAGAAACCTTGCGTTGTATGATGCGAAGGGCCAATCCTTCGGCAATGGCCGACTTACCCACTCCTGGCTCACCAATGAGTAGGGGATTGTTCTTTTTTCTTCTGCTGAGAATCTGGGAAACCCGCTGAATTTCCTCCTCTCGACCCACCACAGGGTCTAATTTTCCTTCCTCGGCTAGGGCCGTTAAATCCCTTCCGAAGTTATCCAAAACTGGGGTTTTGGATTTTTTACTTCCTTTTGCGGCACCTGTTCCTGAAAACAGGTTGTCCTTTTCTGCATCGGAGGACCCGCCATCCTCATCCTCGTTAGAGAATTCGGCCGTAGGCTCTATATAATCCTCATCTTTTGTAATCATTTGCTTGAATTGGTCTTTAACTCCGTCATAATCCACCTTCATCTTATGAAGCAGTTTGGTGGTTGGGTCGTTTTCATTACGAAGAATACACAGCAACAAATGTGCGGTATTAATGGAATTGCTCTGAAACAACTTGGCCTCCAAAAAGGTGGTCTTTAATGCGCGTTCCGCCTGACGGGTGAGGTGTAAGTTCTTTTTATCGTTTCCACCGGCACCTGCATTGGGGTTGGCCGGGCTTAAAATTTCTACTTTTCTTCTGAGTTGGTTTAAATCTACATCCAAGGCATTAAGGATGGTAACCGCTTTTCCGTTTCCATCGCGAAGCAGTCCCAGCATTAAATGCTCGGTACCAATGAAATCATGGCCCAAGCGCAATGCTTCCTCTTTACTGTAGGCTATTACATCTTTTACTCTTGGTGAAAAATTATCATCCATAAAATTTACCTCCTGTGGGATCTAAAAGTGTTACAATTTTTGGTAGTAAAAGGCAAAATTCATGCCTTACTGATTTGGGTCTTTGTAAATGGAAGGAAAATCCCTTAAAATTCAAAGACTAAATTACAATAGTTATTAACGTAATCCAAGCCAAATTTTGTTAATAAAAATGTGAATTATAGGCCCCTAAAACCCCTTTAAAAGCTAGAAAATACTGTATCTTGCTTCTTTAGTTTAACCCTAGTAAAATATAGTTAAATACTTATGGCTGAAGGCGAAAAATTAATTCCGATTAACATAGAAGATGAAATGAAATCGGCTTACATCGATTATTCGATGTCGGTCATTGTGTCACGTGCTTTACCGGACGTGCGCGATGGTATGAAACCGGTACATAGAAGAGTGTTGTTTGGTATGCATGAGCTAGGTGTTCGGGCAGGGAGTGCTTATAAGAAATCGGCAAGAATTGTTGGGGAAGTACTGGGTAAATACCATCCCCATGGAGATACTTCGGTTTACGATGCCATGGTGCGTATGGCTCAGGAATGGAGCTTGCGATATATGCTGGTAGACGGGCAAGGAAACTTTGGCTCCATAGATGGCGATAGTCCAGCGGCGATGCGATATACGGAGGCAAGGATGCAAAAGATTTCGGAAGAAATGTTGGCCGATATCGATAAAGAAACCGTCGATCACCAATTAAACTTTGATGACACCCTTCAGGAACCTACCGTATTGCCCACCAAAGTTCCTAGTTTATTGATAAATGGTGCTTCTGGTATCGCCGTGGGTATGGCGACCAATATGCCTCCTCACAATCTGACAGAGGTAGTTAACGGAACCATCGCTTACATAGAAGATAATGAAATTGACATCGACGGATTAATGCAGTATGTGAAAGCTCCGGATTTTCCAACTGGCGGTATCATCTATGGCTACGAAGGAGTGCGCGAGGCATTCCATACAGGAAGGGGACGCATCGTAATGCGTGGTAAGGCCCATTTCGAAGAAATAGATGGCCGTGAATCGATTGTAGTTACAGAAATCCCATATCAAGTCAATAAGGCAGACATGATCAAGAAAACTGCCGATATGGTAAATGAGAAGAAGATTGAGGGGATATCAAATATTCGCGATGAATCGGACCGAAAAGGAATGCGGATCGTTTACATATTGAAGCGTGATGCTATTCCGAATATCGTATTAAACATGTTGTACAAATACACTGCACTGCAATCCAGCTTCAGTGTAAACAATATTGCTCTCGTAAATGGCCGTCCACAGCTTCTCAATCTGAAAGAGCTTATTCATTATTTCGTGGAACATCGCCATGAGGTAGTGACCCGTAGAACCCAATATTTATTGCGGAAGGCAGAAGAAAGAGCACATATCCTGGAAGGGTTAATTATCGCATCAGACAATATCGATGAAGTAATTGCTTTGATAAGAGCTTCTGCGAATGCAGATGAAGCCCGGGAGAAATTGATCGAACGCTTTAAACTCACCGAGATTCAGGCGAGAGCTATCGTAGAAATGCGTTTGCGTCAGCTCACCGGTCTGGAACAAGACAAATTGCGCAGCGAGTATGAAGAGCTTTTGAAAACAATTGAGGATTACAAGGACATTCTAGCTCGTAAGGAACGTAGAATGGAAATTATCAAGGACGAGTTGGTAGAAGTTCGTGATAAATATGGTGATGAACGTCGCTCTCAAATTGAATATTCCGGTGGGGATGTAGAAATTACCGATTTGATTCCTGATGAAAATGTGGTGATTACCATTTCGCACGCAGGTTATATTAAACGAACCTCACTCACGGAATACAAGAAACAGAATAGGGGAGGCGTAGGACAAAAAGCGTCTGCTACCAGAAATGAAGACTTCTTGGAGCATTTATTTGTGGGAACCAACCACCAGTACATGTTGTTCTTTACCCAAAAAGGAAAATGTTTCTGGATGCGAGTGTTTGAAATCCCAGAAGGAAGCAGGCAGTCTAAGGGTCGTGCCATACAAAATCTGATCAACATTGAACAAGATGATAAGGTGATGGCATTCATCTGTACCCATGACTTAAAGGATGAAGAATACATCAACAACCATTATGTCATCATGGCAACCAAGAAGGGGCAGGTGAAGAAAACTTCTTTAGAGCAGTATTCCCGTCCAAGAACGAATGGAATCAACGCGATTACCATCAGGGAGGGAGATGAGTTGCTGGAAGCCAAATTGACTACTGGCGACAGTCAAGTGATGTTGGCCGTTAGATCTGGTAAAGCCATTCGCTTTGAAGAGGAGAAAACCCGTCCTATGGGTAGAAACGCCTCTGGGGTTCGCGGGATTACACTGAGCAACGAAGACGATGAAGTAGTTGGAATGGTGGCCATCAATGAAGATGACAGCGATATTCTTGTGGTTTCGGAGAATGGTTATGGTAAACGTTCCAGTATTGAAGATTATCGAATTACCAATCGAGGAGGAAAAGGGGTGAAAACCATTAATATTACCGAAAAAACTGGTAATTTAGTAGCTATAAAAAATGTGACCGATCAGGATGATTTGATGATCATCAATAAATCGGGAATCGCTATTAGAATGGCAGTGGAAGATCTTCGCGTTATGGGCCGTGCAACACAAGGAGTGCGCCTCATTAAAGTACGTGAGGAAGATTCCATTGCAGCAGTGGCCAAAGTTATGCACAATGAAGATGATGTGGAGGAAGGCGATGAAAGTCTAGAGAATGGCACGGCTCTTGATAATTCTGAAGCGCAAAACGAAACAAACGAATAATATAAATTCTGAAAAATGAAAAAACAGACCTTAATGGCAGTATTTTTTATGTTTGCTGCCATCACTTTTGCACAAAAAAAGGAGATTAAAAAAGCCGATCGGGAATTGTCCAAAGAAAATTATTCCCAAGCCCTATTGGAATTGGATGCAGCAGAAAAATTATTGGGAGCAGCCGATAATGAAACTAGAGCCTGGTTTTACATCGTAAAAGGAGAAGCCCTAATGGGTGCAGCCAACAAGACGAATTACGGTCAATTAAAGAGTTCTGCCGAAGCACTCTTGAAAGCAGAGGAATTAGATACCAAGCATACCTATAAAGAGCGCTTGGTCGCTGCCAAAAACAACCTTCGCGTCGAATTGGTAAACAGTGCCATCGATGATCAGAACAAAACTAACTATGACCTCGCTGCAGACAAGTTGGTGAATGCATACAATGTGAGTAAAGCTGATACGTCTTACTTATATTATGCTGCAGGAAACTTGGTGAATGGTAAGCATTACAACGAAGCCCTGAAGCTGTATGAACAATTGATGGAGCTTGGTTTTACAGGTGTTCAAATGCAATACTTGGCTGCCAATAAGGAAACTGGCAAAGAAGATATGTTTGGTTCTAAAGAGGAGCGTGATATGGCTGTTAAATATGGAACCTATGTTTCCCCTGTGGATCGTATGTCACAGTCGGTACTTCCTGACATCCTTCAAAAACTCACTTTGATCTATATTCAGAATGGTGATAATGAAAAAGCGGTAGCCGTTATGAAAAAAGCCCGAGAAGCTAACCCAGATGATACAGCATTGATGCGTTCTGAAGCGGATTTGGCGTACAAGATGGGGGATATGAAGAAGTACAATGAAGTGATGGAACAAATCGTTAAATCCGATCCAAACAATCCAGAACTCTATTATAACCTTGGGGTAAGTGCTACACAAGTGGGGGAATTGGAAAAAGCAAAAAGTTATTACTTGAAGGCACTGGAATTAAGACCTAATTATTCCTTTGCTTTGATCAACATGGCCGGTACCATTCTTCAAAACGAAGGAAAAATTATCGAAGAAATGAATGGTCTCGGTAACTCTGCCGCAGATAACAAGCGCTACGACGAATTAAAAGAACAGCGTAAGAAAATGTATGAAGAGGCCTTACCTTACTTGGAAAGAGCTTCCGAGACAGCTCCCGACAATGTGGAAGTGGTTCGTACCATGATGAACATGTACAGCCAATTAGGCATGAATGATAAGTTCAAGGCAACTAAAGCAAGGCTAGAAAGCATGGAGAACTAATCTTCAAGCACACATAAAAAAGGCTTCCAAACGGAAGCCTTTTTTTATATAATCTTTTTGATGACCCGTAGTTTATGGGTGTG
>CAZOSF010000093.1:5640-6873 GCA_964582415.1 uncultured Alteromonas sp. | reverse complement strand
AAAGCCGAAGAAATTGATCGACATCGGTGGTAATGACGGAACCTTTGCCCGTACTGTCTTGGATGCTGTGGAACACGTTTTGGTGACCGACATCGATACCAATGCAGTCGATTATAATTACCATCAGGTGCAGGATAACCATGAAAGCAATATGTTGCCGTTTGTTTGTGATGTTTTACAGCCGGCTCCGGGAATAGGGTTTAACAATACGGAAAGGACTTCTTTGATCGATCGATTGAAAGAATATGCGCCCGACGTAACGATGGCCCTTGCCTTGATTCATCATATGACGCTCTCCGGAAATGTTCCCTTTGAAAAGTCGGCCGAATTCTTTGCCTCCTTCGCCAAAGACTTGATTATTGAGTTTCCCACTCGCGAAGATTCTTGGGTGACTTCCTTGTTGATGCGTAAGCGGGAATTTATCAACCACTTCGATTTTTATAATGTACCCCATTTTGAGGCGGGATATGCCCATTTTTACAAAATGGAGAAGAAGGTCGAAATTCCAGGTACCAAGCGAATTTTATACCACTACAGACGAAAAGTAACAGCCTAGATGCCAAAAGTGGAAAAAAATAAAGATTCCAAAAAGAAGCTGTTGGGCATCGGTTTGGCAGTAGGCCTATACCCATTATTTTTCTACTACACCCAAAATTTTTCACTGATCAACTCCTGGAAACACCTTGGGTTTTTTATTGTGTTGTTTTTAGGGGTACCTGTGGTTGCCTTTTTTGCACTAAATGGGTTGGCACCTTCTGTCGCATTTATTCGTAACCGCCTTGAGGCCATTAAAACATTCCTCAGTACGTTTCTATTCCTTTCCTTTTTGCAAATCTGTCTCTTTGCCGGTGTGGTTTGGTGGGCGGTGGGGATTACCATTGTTCTCTCTCTTTTGATTGCCTATTTCGGATCGCAATGGTTTGAAAAACTCTGGAAGTTTCAGTTGCTGTTGGCCTTCATCGGTCTGTTTTCCCTAGTACCACGACTTTACACCCAGCTAAGTTATAGTGAGTTATGGATGGAACAGCCGGATGATATCGAAGCGGCGGTTTTTCAGATGAAACCTAATGTGTACTATATCCAACCCGATGGCTATGTGAATTTTTCGGAAATAGATAAGGGGTATTACCAGTACGATAATTCCCAATTTCAGGACTTTTTGAAACAAGAAGGGTTCCAGTTGTACGATCATTTCCGAAGTAATTATACAGCGACCCTTGAATCGAATATGGC
>CAZOSF010000093.1:0-5540 GCA_964582415.1 uncultured Alteromonas sp. | reverse complement strand
CATGGGGGGTATGTAGGTTTCGATTATATGTTGCAGATTCGGGAACAGCAGAAAGATGAACAATTGGTGCGCTCTGCCTTTAGCGTACAATTGGCGATTCGCTGGCCTGGGGAACACGCAGCTTATGACCCTTATTTTAAATCGGCTATCAACACCTTCAGGGTGTTGTTTTCCTATCTGAGTGAGAATAGAAAGTACTTGGAACGGCTTCAGGAAGATGCCAGTTTCACCATCATCCAAGACGGGAACTTGAAGGGCATCTATAAGGTCATCGATGAAGGGGGAGGGGTAACGTTTAAAAAACGATAGTACTATGTCATTTGTAAAACAATTCATCAATAACGATAAACCCTATAGTCTACTTACTGGGCTTGCTGCAGGATTGTATCCAGTACTGTTTTATTATTCCAATAATTCAACACTTGTAAGTTCTTGGGATCACTTTTGGTTCTTTTTGGGAATTTTCATCGTTCTCCCCGTCGTGGTTTGCTATGTGGGGTATCGGGTATTTGGAATTGCGGCGCTTGCCCGTTGGCAAAAGTACATTCTTCCCTTTTTAAATGTATTCATCTTTCTCTTTTTGCTAAAGACCTGTTTGTATGCAGGGATTCAAAAGAAAATTTCCATGGCCATCCTTATTACAGCGGCCATGGTGGCCCTTACCCTATATAAACATTATAAAAAATGGGTATTTATTCAATTACTTTTGGCGGTGATGGGCGCTGCGACGGCACTTTATACCTTTATCGGACAAATGCGTTTTTCGGATGAATGGCAAAATACAGGCGACGCCATCGTGGACATTCAACTGAAGAAAAAACCCAATATTTATTTAATTCAGCCTGATGGGTATGTAAATTTTTCGGAGCAAAAAAAAGGGTACTACAAGATTCCAGAGAATCCCTTGGAGGGATTTTTAACGCAAAGAGGATTTACCCATCACGATTCTTTCCGCGCCAACTATGCCTCCACCTTGTCAACCAATAGTTCGCTATTTACCATGACGCATCATTACTACAACCGTGGTGTAAGCTTCAGTGAGGCCATAGATGCCAGGGAAGTCATCATGGGGGAAAACAATGTAATGCGGATATTGAAAAAGAATGGTTATCAAACCTATTTCTTATCGGAGGCTCCTTATTTCTTGATCAATAGACCCAAGGTTGCTTATGATTACACAAATTTTGATCGAAGTGAAATTGGGTATATGGGTACTGGTTTTAATTTGAAAAAGAAGGTCATGGATTCGTTGGTACCGCAACTGAAAAGGAAGACGGAAGCCCCGAAATTTTTCTTTATCGAATTTTTCAATCCAGGACACATTCAAAACAAACCAGCTACTTCTGATGGTGCAGATGGGGAACGAGAAAAATGGATGGAAAGTCTTCGGCAAGCCAATACCACCATTGAACAAATGGTAGAAGCTATTTTGCAGGAAGATCCAAATGCCCTGATCATGATTATGGCCGATCATGGAGGTTTTGTGGGGTTCAATTACACGAATGAAATCTATACGAAGACCGAGGATCGCGATTTGATCTACTCTATTTTTAGCAGTCAGTTTTCCATCCGTTGGCCACAGGGGATGGAACCCAGGGATAAATTACCATTTGAAAGTCCGGTGAATGTTTTCCGTATTCTGTTTTCGGAATTGGGCGAGCGCCACGAATTTTTGCAAGGGATGCAGCCCAATGAGAGTTTTGTCATTATCGATCATGAAGCCCCTAAAGGAATTTATAAATACATCGGAGATAATGGTCGGATTGTCTTTGAAAGAGTTACGCAATAATACTGTTGCCTCGGTATTTTTTACGTGAAAACATCATCATGCTATAAATTCGGGTATTTTTGTATAGAATACTAAAGTTTGTGAAACGCTGTTATAGGGTAGGGCACAACGTAGGATTCAAACCAACCATATGGCCAATTTAAGCGTACGCCAGTATACCACCAACGATCTATCGATTTGGAACGACCTAGTTTCAAAATCGAAACAGGCCACGTTTCTATTCCATCGAGATTTTATGGAATATCACCAGGATCGGTTTACCGATCACTCCTTGCTTATCAGTAAGGGCGACAAAGTAGTGGCCGTATTCCCAGCACATCAAGAAGGCAAGCGACTCTGCAGTCATATGGGACTTACCTATGGAGGTATTATGAGCGCAAAAGCCGATACTGCAGCACAGCTTGACTATTTTGAAGCCATCCTCCAGTATTCAAAAATTCAGGGATTTGAAGAGCTTTATATGAAATTCGTCCCTTCCTTTCTTCAGGAGGAATATAGCAGTGCTGTTGAATTTGCTGTTTTTCAAAAAGGGGCGAAATTGTTACGTCGGGATTTGAACTTTGTGGTCGATTTGAATGAACCCTTGGCGATTCACAAATCCAAGATGAAAAAATTGAATGCTTTGGAGGGAGATGACTATCGTATTATTCAGACTTCCGATTTTAAAGCGTTTTGGAAGCAATTGTTGATTCCCGTTTTGAAAGCCACATACAACACGAATCCTGTTCATACTTTGGAGGAGATCGAAAAATTGGGCGCAACCTTTCCCGATAACATCATCCAATACAATGTGGAGTGGCAAGGGGAATTGGTAGCAGGGATGACCTTATTCATCGATCGGGGTGTTGTAAAATCCCAATATGGTGTGAACAGTGAGCTGGGTAAAGAATCCCGTGCCTTGGATTACCTCTATTGGCGTTTGATGGAACAGTATCAGGAACTCGGGTTTCGGTACTTCGATATGGGCACCACCACCGATGCCAAAGGTGGTATGAATTTGGGGCTAACTCGATATAAAGAAGAATTTGGGGCCAGACCCATGAATTTGGACCAATACCTACTACCCTTATGAAGGTACCCTTTTTAGACTTGCAAGGACTCAACGCTCGATTTGAAGTAGCGTTTACCGAAGCTTTTCAAAAGTTTCAGGAAACAGGCTACTACATTTTAGGCAATGAAGTTCGAGCCTTTGAAACAGAGTTTGCTGCGTATTGCGGAACCAAATATTGTATCGGGGTAGCCAATGGGTTGGATGCCCTTCGTTTGATTTTGGAGGGGTATAAGATTCTCGGAAAATTAAAGTTGGGAGATGCGGTTTTGGTGGCTTCCAATACGTATATCGCAACAATTTTGGCCATTGAACAAGCAGGATTGAATCCTGTGTTGGTGGAGGCAGAATCGGATACTTTTAATTTCGACCTGGATGATCTAGTATCGAAAATCACTCCCCATACCAAGGTAGTGATGCCTGTGCACTTATATGGTCAGTTAGGCCCCATGAAAGCAATCCATCAACTTGCCGAGAAGCACGATCTATTGGTTATTGAAGATGCGGCCCAAGCTCATGGCGCTCGCGACATGCGAGGCATTCGAGCGGGAGCTCTTGGTCATGCAGCGGGATTTAGTTTCTATCCTACTAAAAACCTGGGTGCTTTAGGGGATGGAGGAGCAATAACAACGAACGAAGATGCCTTGGCTGATGTGGTGGGAAAACTTCGAAATTATGGCTTTTCCCAGCGCTATATCAGCGAGTATGTTGGGTTGAATTCGCGATTGGATGAAATACAAGCCGCCCTGCTTCGCATAAAGTTGAAACAGCTTGATGACGACAATGCAGAAAGAAGGAAACTGGCCGAGCGGTATTTACAGCGCATCAACAACCCAAAAATTACGATGCCAACCTATGATGGCTCCGAAAACCATGTGTTTCACCTTTTTGTAGTGCAGGTGGAAGATCGGGAGGCTTTTACAAACTTTTTGGAACAGGAGGGAATAGGATACTTGATTCACTATCCTATACCCCCTCACCAACAACCAGCGATGAAAGCCTACCACGGCTTATCATTTCCTGTAACCGAAAAAATCCATCGGCAAGTGGTTAGTATACCTTTGAGTCTGATAATGACCCATGACCAAGTAGATCGTGTAATAGCAGTCCTAAATCGATATTAATTGAAAGTACCCAAGTTTATTGCCAATAATGTGCTGCTGAAAATGACTTCGCTAAATGCCCCCGTCATTATCGTTCGGCAACTTATTTCCCTTTTCATCCGAAGGATGATTGCGGCCAACTTTGGGGAGTCTGGAATATTCCTTCAGGGACAGCTTCGTAGTTTGATTCAATTGCTGACCTCCTTCACATCCTTGGGGATTTTCAATGGTATCGTAAAATACATTTCAGAATATAAAGAAGACAAAGAAAATCTGGCGAAATTATTTTCGTCCACCTTTGTTTTCACCACTTTGGGAAGTGTGGTGAGCGCCATTATTTTGTTGGTGTGGAGTAGCGATTTGAGCCATTACTTATTCGCGGATGAAAAATATACCTTCCTCATTCAGCTTACCGCCGTCATGGTGCCCTTTATCAGTTTACAGCGAGTTTTTAATGGGGTGGTGAACGGACTCTCACAATACAAGAAATTCGCGAAAATCGATTTGGTGAGTTACCTTCTTAGCTCGGCACTGACCATCTTATTTCTGTATTTGAATAATTTCGATGGAGTACTTATTAGTATAGCCATCACCCCTTTCATCCAGTTGGTCATTCTGCTGTGGGTATTCACTAAAGTCTTGAAAGAATACATCCACTTTGCCGAATTGCAATTCAAGGCTCCTATGGCAAAGCTCTTTTTTGCCTTTTCCTTGATGTCGTTCTTTTCTACGGTAATTTTAAGCACGGTAGAAATTGAAGTTCGGAATATGATCCTGCGGCGCATTTCGGAGGCCGATGCTGGAATCTGGTCGGCCATGTTGGACCTCTCCAAAAACTATATGGCTTTTTCCACCATTCTGTTTACGATGTACGTAATTCCCAAATTTGCAGTGGTGAATGAAAAGAAACATTTCTTCCAGGAAATGGGAAATGTGTATAAAACCATACTCCCTTTGTTCGGAGGCGGAATGATTCTGGTGTATTTAATTCGAAACTTCTTAATCGATCTAATTTTTCCGGGTTTCGATGCTATGGAGCCCCTTTTCAAATGGCAACTTATAGGTGATTTTATCCGACTCATAGGCATGGTATTATCCTATTATTTCATTTCGAAGAAATTGGTGTATTTCTTCATCTTTACTGAAGTTTTATCCGTAGGGCTCTTCTATATCTTTGCCCATTATTTTATTGGTATCTATGGAGTGGAAGGCGTTGTAATTGGTCACCTTATCCGATATATTGTGTACCTAATCGTAGTTTTGATTTTGGTCTATTATTATGTCAATAAAACCAACAGAAAACCACCTGTTGAAGCATGAGTCGAGGAGAATCGTATAAGCAAATCCTAAAAGCTACCTCTCTTTTTGGAGGGGTTCAGGTTTTTCGGATTCTCATTGCCATTGTTCGTTCTAAATTCATCGCCCTATTTATCGGTCCTTTGGGAATGGGTATCAGCAGTCTTTTGCTTTCCACAGTAAATGTTTTCAATGCGTTAACCAACCTCGGGTTGGACCGAAGTGGGGTAAAAGAGATTTCCCTGCAGCAGGAAAAAGAAGGAGCACAGGTGGGACGCACCGTGGGAATACTGAATCGCTTGGT
>CAZOSF010000092.1:0-6889 GCA_964582415.1 uncultured Alteromonas sp. | reverse complement strand
TTCAACCCCTACGGACATAGGTACTCAATCTTCACCTTTCGTCTCCCCCATCTTCGGGCCGCTTGAACATCTTTGCCAAAATAGATATCGATTTTGTTTCGCCATTTGGGAGGCATCTTGTCATTTACGATATAGATACCCTCCAACCCTTTAATTTTTACTTTCGTTTTGTGGGTAAGTCCTTTTTTGATCAAGTCCCGAGAAACGGCAATGGATTTTAAGCCAGGATACAAGGTATCCCCCCAAGCGGTACGATTCGGACTCCCATCGGTTTGTGCGGGTGTGGAATTATAGGCGCTGGCGGTAACCTCCAAGCTCACCCATTGCTCCTTTTCCTTGCAGGAATTAAGAGCAACAACAGTTAGTAAGACAAACCCTATTTTCTTGAAAAGTTTCATGCTTAAGGTTAGGGGTTGACTAAATGTAGTAATAAAAAAATAAGATGGAGGGAATCAAGATATAAGAGTCAAGAATCAAGACGATAGGGTGTTGAATAAATTCACCAAAACGGTAGAACATTTTTCACGCACTTTCCATGCACTATCCACGCAGTATCCAGGCGGTTAGCAAGTAGTTAGCATGCAGTTAGCACCTAGTAGGCACGAAGTAAGCAGGAAATAGAGGGCGGTTAAGGCTATCTTAAGGTCACATTTAGGGTAGCGACAAGACTTCCAGCACCCTCCAGACGCTAGCCCAATGGTTTATTTCCCAGAGTTAATTGGTGTTTAAACTTCTTAACCCCGTTTCTTACGAAACCATTTTTTTCTCCAAATAATAAGAACCATTGATATGATGAGCAAAGGCCATATACGCAACGCAAAAAGAAAGACTTCCAAAATAATCTCCCAACCCGTGGCTAATGAATCTTTTGCTTTGGTAAAAAAGCCTTTCTCGAAGGTCTCTGGCTCCGATTTATAATCGACTTTCTGATAAATCTCCAAGTTGATGGTACTCTGACTTACTTTGTTCTGTAAAAAGCGGAGGCGTCCTTCTTTGGCTTCAATTTCTTCAGTAATCACCCGAATAGCCTCTTCGGCAGCAATCACATCCTTGACCTCTCCCGCCTTATTCCTAAGGATATCGATGTAGCGCTCCCTAACCTCTTTTTTGGTTTTCAACCTACTCTCAATATCCACAAACTCTTCGGTTACATCGTTCGAATTGATTTCTACTTTACGAATGAATGTAGAAGTTCCCTTTATTTCGTTGATCAGTTCATTGAAGTGATTGTTATCTACCCTAATAGTGATCCTGTTCGAAACCTCATAGTTGGTACTGTTCATGTTCATGTTGGAGATAAATGCCCCATATTTCTCACAGAGGTCGGAAATTTTCTTGGTAGCAGTGTCCACATCGACCACCTGAAATTCCAAATCGGCACTCCAAATTATTTTACGGTCGGCAGGAACTTCCTGTTTTTCCAGAGTTACCATTGAGGTCTCTATAGACGACCCTTCCAATTCTGCTTCGTCATAACTTACATCAAGATTGCTCTCTCCAGTTGAATTACAGGAGATAACTAGTCCTAGCAAAATGATAAGTGTTCCCAGTTTTTTCATAGCGATATGTTTTTGAAAAAGAATGAATGATTTTGATATTCAACCAACAGTGTTCCCGCTTGGTTGGAGAGGGCTTTCCAAATATCGTTCCGAGATTGAAAAGTTAGGAGTAAATCGTAAGGAATAAATCGTAAAGTGACTACAGACAACTGAGAACAAACAACTGATAACAGACAACTGATAGCTGATAACGAAAAAGCCCTCCTGAAATTTAGGAGGGCTTTTGAAGTGCGGCTGAAGGGAGTCGAACCCCCACGCCTTGCGGCACTAGATCCTAAGTCTAGCATGTCTACCAGTTCCATCACAGCCGCTGGTATCTATTTTCCTAAGTTTTCAATCGAACTTACCAGTTCCCCGCCTATACCTTCCAGTATGTTCGGGCAGGCATCACAGCCCCTGGTCCTATTCTTAGGGACGGCAAATATACATAACATTTGTAATTTACAAACAATCTTTCTTTCAAAAAGTACAGTTTTTGTACCTTCGTGTCACTTCAAAAATACCATTCCATGAAAAGTGCTCTTCCGTACATCAACGAAAACAAACAACGCTTTATCGACGAACTGATAGAACTCCTAAAAATACCTTCTATCAGTGCCGATTCCAACTATAAAGAGGCGGTCATAAAAACCGCAGATATCGTTAAGGCCCAATTGCAAAAAGCAGGGTGCGACGTGGTGGAATTATGCGATACGCCTGGCAACCCGATTGTATACGGTGAAAAAATTATAGATCCTTCCCTGCCAACTATTTTGGTGTATGGACATTATGATGTGCAACCCCCGGATCCTTTGGACCTTTGGGACAACCCACCTTTTGATCCCATTATCAAAAAAACAGACCTCCATCCCGATGGCGCTATATTCGCCCGTGGCTCCAGCGATGATAAGGGCCAAATGTATATGCACGTAAAGGCCTTGGAATACATGACTGCAACCGGACAGCTTCCCTGTAATGTGAAATTCATGATCGAAGGAGAAGAGGAAGTAGGAAGCCCCAGTTTGAGTTGGTTCGTAGAACGCAACCAAGAAAAACTGGCCAATGATGTCATCCTCATCAGTGACACCGGCATGATTGCCATTGACATCCCCTCTATCACTACTGGATTGCGTGGACTCTCCTATGTAGAAGTTGAAGTGACAGGACCGAATCGCGATTTACATAGCGGACTCTATGGAGGTGCTGTGGCGAATCCAATAAATGTTTTGGCAAAAATGATTGCGTCGCTACACGATGAAAACAATCATATCACCATTCCCGGTTTCTATGATGACGTGATAGAGTTGTCGCAGGAGGAACGGGCAAAAATGGCGGAAGCACCTTTTAGCAAGGAAGCTTATTGCAAAGCCTTGAATATCGAAGACACCTATGGAGAAGCTGGTTACACTACCAACGAACGCAATTCCATTCGACCCACGTTAGATGTGAATGGTATTTGGGGAGGCTATATCGGAGAAGGTGCAAAAACTGTTATCGCCAGTAAAGCATATGCTAAAATTAGCATGCGTTTGGTTCCTAACCAAGATTGGGATACCATTACAAAGTTGTTCACCCAACACTTCGAAAGTATCGCTCCGAAAGGGGTGACCGTTAAAGTAACACCTCATCATGGCGGTCAGGCGTATGTCACTCCCATTGATACCGTTGAATATCAGGCAGCGGAAAAAGCCTATGAAGACACTTTTGGAAAAACACCCATACCACAGCGAAGTGGTGGGTCCATCCCAATTGTGGCCCTTTTCGAAAAAGAACTGAAAAGCAAAACGATTCTTATGGGATTCGGATTGGATAGTGACGCCATCCACTCCCCAAATGAGCATTTTGGTATCGGAAACTATTTGAAAGGGATAGAGACCATTCCTATGTTCTATCACCACTATGCAGCAATGAAGGGAAACTCCTAAGTTTTCTTTACATACTTAGTAAGGATCACGATCTGTTGACCGTCGACCTTCCCTTCGATGTATTCCGGATTGTCATGGTCTAAGGAGATACGGCGCACTGCAGTACCCTGTTTTGCAACCATGCTACTCCCTTTTACTTTTAGGTCTTTGATGAGCACCACATTATCCCCTGCTTCTAAAACGGCTCCATTTACGTCACGGTGAACAATTTGCTCATTCGGATCTTTAGCATCCCCAGACGCAGCCGCCCAAGCAAGCGTTTCTTCATCGAGATAAAGCATATCCAATAAATCCTGTGGCCAGCCTTCCGACTTCAATCGGTGTAAAAGACGCCAGGCCATTACCTGCACAGCCGGGATCGGGCTCCACATACTGTCATTCAAACAACGCCAGTGGTTGGCATCCATGGTATCAGGATTTTCAATTTGAGAGCGACAGGTGTCACACACTAAAATGGCAGTTTCTTCTGTTTGGGAAGGTGAATTAGGCAAATCATAAACCGATAATTTATCGGCAGCCCCACAAAGTTCACATTGTGACCCGGATCGGGTTTCAAGGGATTTTTGAATACTCATGGAATGAAATTAGGCAGTAAAGATACGCCTTTCGACGGCAAGGACTTATCGAATTATTACTAAAATGAACTTTTTTACTTCTACATTTGTAGAATATTATTTTTTATTCTATGTTTGTAGAATAAACATTGCTTATGACCCTCTCCCAGGCTGAAGAACAGTTGATGCAATTGCTTTGGAAACAGAAAAGAGCTTTTATGAAAGACCTCATCGAAGCCTATCCCGATCCCAAACCCGCGGCTACCACCGTTGCCACTTTATTGAAGCGGATGCAGGAAAAAGGATTTGTCGATTACGAGCAGCAGGGACGCTCACGGGAATATTATCCCTTGGTTCGTAAAAAAGAGTATTTCGGAAAGCAAGTAAAAGGAATGGTGCAAAACTTTTTTAATAACGATGCCGCGCAATTCGTTTCCTTTTTCACGGAAACCACCGACCTAAGTAAAGAGCAGCTTCAGGAGCTACGCAATACCATCGACCAACAAATTAAAAACAAATAGCCATGGAAGTATTCGTTTGGAAATCGGCCCTTTGTTTAGCATTATTATTCACTTTCTACAAGGTGTTTTTGGAAAGGGAAAACCTGCATCAATTCAAAAGGTTTTATCTCCTGGGCAGTATAATAACAGCCTTCGTTATCCCCATGATTACCTTTACCCAATATATTGAAATCACAGCCGTGACTACCTACTCCTCGGGTCTGCGTTCGTCTGTATCCACTCCAATAGACACGCCTTCGTTTGAGGCCTATATTACCCCTGCATTATGGACGTTCTACCTTATTGGAGTTGCTTTTTTTGGTTTCAAATTGTATCGGAATCTATCATTCATAATGCGTCAGATTCGAAACAACCCTCACTTGAAAAAGAAAAATGTGATCCATGTTTTGTTGGGACGTACCATCGTCCCGCACACCTTCTTACATTTCATTTTCTTGAACAAAAAAGCCTATGAATCCCATGAAATACCGAGTGCCGTGTTGGATCATGAAGCAGCCCATGCCCAGCAGTTGCACACCTTAGACCTCTTATTCTTGGAAATTTTGAAGGTGTTTTTTTGGTTCAATCCACTATTGCATTGGTTTCAGAAAAGCATAAAACTCAACCATGAATTTCTAGCAGACCAGGCTGTCCTTCAAAAAGGAACACAACCCCAAGAGTATCAGGAAATGTTATTGGCGTACTCATCACACGGCCATCAACCTGTCTTGGCGAATTACATCAATTATTCATCTATCAAAAAACGATTTACAGTTATGAAAAGAACCACATCACGAAGACAGAAGCTATTGTTGAGCAGTCTAATCCTGCCTCTTGTTGCCCTATTAATCGTTGGCTTTAGCGAAACACAAACCGTCTACAAAAAAGTGGACGGCCCTGCCAAGGCCACACCGGAACAAGTAGCACAGTACAATTCCATGGCCGACTTTTGGAACCAACGATTCGAAGAGACCCATCCTGAACGTGCCATGCCCCTATCCGAATTGAGCACTTTGGAAAACCTCTATAATACGATGAGTGACGCCCAAAAAGAAGTAGCCAGTCCATTTCCCGTATGCAATCCTGCTGGAAAAATGATTATGCTTTGGGTTCATGGGTACAATGTTAAGCTGAATAATGAAACCGTTTCCCTAGTGGAATTTGCGAGTGCGATGGATCGTATCACTGCTAATTGGAGTGCCTCCGATTATGAAAACAGCAGTATGCAAATCCAAATTAGTAACAGCAAATCAGATTTCATGGACAAACTGGAGAAAGAATATTTGAAAACCCAGCTTTATGCCCATCGAAAAAACAAACTGATACCTCCCCCACCACCTCCACCACCCGCTCCAGAAGCTCCATCAGGAGTACCTGCAGTTTCGGAGACCAAAAGTGTTCCCGATGTCCCAGCACCACCGCCAGCCCCAGAACCAGATGGCAAGTTGCCCAGGATGGGTGTTATGATTATCAATCTTCCCGTCGTAGGACCACAACCTGATTTAAGCAATCCTAATGAACTGATTGAATATATAGACGAACTCGGTATACCTTTTTACCGTGACATGAAAAAAATAAGCAAAAAGGAAGCCTTGGAAATTGCGCGCAAACATACTTTGGAAATCCAATGGCAACCGCATGCCGACGATGGTGGGCCCATGCTTATCTTTTCTAATGGCTGCTAACGATTTTAAAAATTAACAGAAACCCTCAAATTTTGAGGGTTTTTTTATGAAACAAAATCAACAAAGTTGCGTTCTAACTATCTATTCATCAATCATTTTTAACATGTTGCAACGCTTTTTTATCTTCTGTTCAGGAGCAGACACCGAATTACTGGATCAATGCTCCCCGGGTGAACGCACCAAATATGCTGGAATTGGTGCCACCGTATTTTTTACCGCCGTCATGGCTACCATCGCAGCTTCCTATGCCCTCTTTACGGTTTTCGATACCTATCCTTCCGCTATTTTTTTCGGACTGATTTGGGGGTTATTGATATTCAACCTCGACCGCTTTATCGTATCTACCTTACGCAAAAGAAATTCCTTTGCCGATGAACTGATCCAAGCCTCCCCTCGAATTGTTCTCGCCATCATCATTGCCATTGTAATTTCTAAACCATTGGAACTGAAAATTTTTGAAAAGGAAATCGATCAGGTCTTGCTAGAAGAGAAAAACGATATGACTTTAGCCAATAAGGACCAGTTGGCAGCACAGTATACTCCAGATTTTCAGGCCTTGGAAGCGGAAAACGCCCAACTCAAACAAGAAATCATCGATAAGGAAGCAGCGGTGAATGCTCTTTATGAAACCTATATTGCAGAAGCTGAAGGACGGAAGGGCACCGAGATTGTAGGCAAGGGACCTGT
>CAZOSF010000091.1:1159-7139 GCA_964582415.1 uncultured Alteromonas sp. | reverse complement strand
GGATTCATGCGGTTGGTTTTAATGCGAAGGACTTAAGTGGTTTTCCTTCATTGAAAGTTACCCTACGTGAATATTTAGCGCGTACAAAGGCAGTATTGGATGTCTTGAGAGGGGCTGAACCCAAATTTTTAGGAGACCCAATTACGATTGAATAGTTTATCTTTAGCACAAGGTCACTCAAACTTGCTATGAAATACGTGTACTTTTCCTTCTTGCTGCTTTTGGCAAACACAATCTTATTTGGACAAGCAGCTGATTCTACCTACATCAAGAACCACTATGATCTGTTTGAATATCGCATTCCAATGAGGGACGGAGCAAAACTTTTCACTGTAGTCTATGTTCCAAAGGACAAAACCGAATCCTACCCTATTTTGATGAATCGTACCTGCTATAATGCCTCACGATTTGCCGGATATAAATTTCGACAACCCTCAAAATACCTCGTAGAGGACAAATACATCATCGTCTTTCAAGATGTTCGAGGTCGGTATATGTCGGAGGGCACCTTTGATAATATGCGCCCCAACATTCCAGGAAACAATCCGAAAAACAAAAAGGATATCGATGAGAGTTCAGATACCTACGACACCATTGAATGGTTGCTAAAAAATATCAAAGGAAATAATGGTCGTGTGGGCATGCTCGGGATTTCCTACCCAGGCTTCTATACAGCAGCAGCCCTACCCGATGCGCATCCTGCATTGAAAGCCTCTTCTCCACAAGCTCCTATTGCCGATTTCTTTTTTGACGATTTCCATCATAATGGGGCCTTTTTACAAAGCTACACAGGAGCCTTCCCCGTGTTTGGATACCAAAAGGATACCCTCACCCGAGAAAGCTGGTATCAGGATAAAATGGATCGACTGATGAAGAACCGGGCAAAAGACGGATATGATTTTCACATTCGGCAAAAGACGATAAAAAATATTACCGAAAAATACCATTTCGATAATTTTTTCTGGCAACAGTGTGTCGAGCATCCCAACTACGATTCTTTTTGGCAAGCACGAAATATATTGCCCCACCTAAAAGATGTTAATCATGCGGTAATGACGGTGGGCGGTTGGTTTGATGCGGAAGATTTATATGGCCCATTACAAATCTATAAGACCATCGAACGCACCAGTCCGAAAGCTAAAAACACATTGGTAATGGGGCCTTGGGCTCATGGAGGATGGTCCCGGGAGCAAGGAAAAACCACTCACAATCATATCTATTTCGGTGATAGTATCTCCACTGGCTACTTGAAGGAAGTGGAGCGACCTTTTTTCGCATATTATCTAAAGGATAAAGGCGCATTCGAATTTCCCGAAGCCTATATGTATGACACAGGGAAAAAACGTTGGGAAACATTCCCAGAATGGCCTCCACGATCTATACCTTCAGTTCGCTTAAGCTTTCATAAAAATGGGAAATTGGGCATCAATGAAACTGGTGATTCCAAGGAAGTATTTGAATATGTGAGCGATCCCAATAAACCGGTGCCGTATACTTCTCAGACGGAGCAGTTCACTTTTTCTCCTAGATTGTATATGAGCGATGATCAGCGCGAAGCATCCCGTCGTCCAGATGTGCTCACTTTCGAGTCGGATGTTTTGGAAGACGAACTTACCCTAGCTGGGGAAATATTGGCAAAGTTGAAAGTCGCGATTTCCGAGACCGATGCCGATTTTATCGTGAAGGTAATCGATGTATACCCCGACGACCATCCAAACTATGATCACAATCCCTCCAATATAGTAATGGGGGGCTATCAACAACTAGTAAGGGCAGAAGTATTTCGCGGACGTTTTAGAAATAGTTTCGAAAAGCCCGAACCCTTTGTTCCACATCAAAAAACGGAGGTGAATATTGTCCTTCAAGACCTGTTGCATACCTTCAAAAAGGGGCATCGGGTCATGATACAGATTCACTCTACATGGTTCCCCTATATCGATAGAAATCCACAAAAATATGTTGAGAATATCTATCAAGCAGAGGATAGCGATTTCACAAAAGCGACCATCCAAATTTTTGGTGACTCCTTTGTGGAATTTGGAAATTCCAAAACGATAACTCCCCCACAAACCTTCAAGCAATAAATTGTATGGCCTATTCAAAACCTCTCTTTCTGCTAATTGCACTGTTCTTCGTTTCATACGGATGGGGACAACTCTCCGTGATGACCTATAACATTCGGTATGATAATCCCGACGATGGACAGAATCAATGGACGGAACGCAAGGCAGAAGTAGTGGCGATGCTAAATTATTATGAACCTGATATTATTGGACTGCAAGAGGCATTAAATCATCAAAGGGAATTCATCGATCACAACATTGCAGGCTATGCATCCGTGGGGTTTGGCAGAGATGGTGAAGGAACCATCAGTGAGGCAACACCACTTTTTTACAAAACGTCAATACTTGAAATACTGGATACCCATACCTTTTGGTTATCCCCAACACCCGATGTCCCCTCGAAGGGATGGGATGCTTCTTTGAATAGAATTGCCACCTACGCTAAGTTTCGCATAAAGGCTTCTGGGAGAATTATCCATGTATTCAATACGCATTTCGACCATCTTGGAGAAAAAGCCCGGGAGATGTCGGCTCAATTACTTGTTGAAAAAATTAATGAATTGAAAATTGGGGGGGAACCGATTATCCTAATGGGAGATTTGAATTGTGAAGGTACAGATTCGCCTTATTCAGTATTGACCATAGAATTACAGGATTCCTATAAAGGAAGTCCCACTAACTACGGACCCATTGGCACTTGGAACGGCTTTGAAATACTAACGCCCATCACACGGAAAATTGACTACATTTTCTCAAAAAATCTAACCGTGATTTCATGCCGTCATATTGACGACCGTCGGGAAAACAACCTACAACTTTCCGACCATTTACCGGTCCTGACAGTATTTAGAGATTGAACAGTAATGAATTGAGTGATCGTCACTAAATCTAGAATAATTCTATTGTAACTTAACACTCTATTAAAACTAATTTCTGTAACTTTAATGTTCTAACCCTTAATTAGTTTAACTATGAAATCTCAATTTTTAAAATTGTGGGCGCTGCTTATAACCATAATGATTAGCGGAATGGTTTGCGCTCAAGAAAGAATCTATCATGATTTGGATGACATGAGAGCAAATAACTTGGACAATGCCATGGAATCCAAGGGATATGTGCATATTAAGACTGAAGATGCCGGGGATCATGTTTACGGATACTGGTGGAATTACCGAACTAAAAGCTGTGCTTGTACCCATGTTACGGACGGACGGGTAAAGTCCGTTGTAAAAACTTCCTCTTTGGATTGCAACAAATCCAATGAAGGTGTTGCCAATCATTACAATTCTTATCAACACACCATCAATGACCACGACAATAACAGGCATTATGATAATGCAGGTTTAGAAAATGCTTTTGAGCAAGGATACTTGGATGGCCTTCATCACAAATCCTACAGCAATCCCTATCCAGGAAATGCTGCAAATAAAAGTGAAGCCTATGCTCGTGGGTATACTTCTGGAGATGCAAAAAGAACAGTAAGAACACGTCATCATTCTGGAGATGCAGGGTACACTAACAAAGGTTCCTCGGATTATGTGGAATATAAAGATCTTATCGGACATGAAGCTCGTCCAGTGTATGTTCAGCTAGAGCAAAGAGGATTCGCAGAATTGCACACCAAAGAATACAACGGCTATGTACATCGCATCTATCATAATAGAGATACCGGACAGTGTATCGAAACTTTGGAGCGTGGAGAATACATTTCCGATATACATCACTATGCGAACTGTAACCAATTCATGAAATAAATTAAAATTTAGATTAAACTATTTAACACAAAACCAAAAACTATGAAATTACAAAAGCTAATTTTTACGGCATTGGCCATCGTTACGGTTACCTTGACCCAAGCCCAAGACAATGTGCAACAGGATTTGATTGGTGAAAAAGGAGCGAACTCTGAAATGGCCCTAAAGAACAGAGGATTTACCCATATCAAAACCCAAAAATATGGGTATGACGTGTATTCCTATTGGTGGAATGAAGGTGCAAAACATTGTATTTGTGAACGTATTAACGATGGCCGCGTAAAATCCATTGTCCGAACTCCAGCTTTCGATTGCAACAAATCGGAAACGGGTTCTGTTTCAAGAAACAATTCTTACAACCATAGTTCACATCATTATGGTCATGATAATTCCTATACGAATGAACAGAAAAGAAATGCGTATGAGCGTGGGTTCAGTGATGGAAAATACAATAAGACCTATCACAATGTCTTTGGGGAGGTGCACTTAAAATCTGCCTACAGTGATGGCTATACTGCCGGTGCCCAGGAAAGAAGAGAGCAAACCTCTTATCATCACGGTCGTGGAGGCTATGGAAATTATAAAGGAGGCTTTGTAGATTTAAGTGATCTAGTGGGAAAAAACACCAAGTCTGCCTATGCTGAAATGGTGGATCACCGAAATTTCCGTGAGGTTCACTCCTTCACCCACGATGGAAATCATAGAAAAATCATGCATAATGACAAAACAGGTCAATGTGTAGAAGTTGTTTTCCATGGTGATCGTGTTCATGAAATCAAACATTATGATGGCTGTGACAAGTTCATGTAGTAGTAAGAAATAACTTTAAAAAAGCCGCCGCGTGCGGCTTTTTTCATTTCGTGCCTGAAAGAAAATTTACGAGGTTCTTAACGTATCCTAGCTACTTTGGGCAGGTGAATTTTTGTACTTTTGAAGCAGACCTTTTCGGCGTATGAAATTTGAAATTGTAAGCGACTTTACCCCTACTGGAGATCAACCGGAAGCCATAAAGCAATTGGTAGAAGGCTTGGAAAATGGGGAGCGCTATCAAACCCTTTTGGGCGTTACAGGAAGTGGAAAGACGTTCACCATCGCCAACGTGGTGGAAAAAATACAAAAGCCAACACTGGTATTGGCACATAACAAAACCTTGGCGGCACAATTATACAGTGAGTTCAAACAGTTCTTACCCCACAACGCCGTGGAATATTTTGTTTCCTATTACGACTACTATCAGCCAGAAGCATACATACCCAGCAGCGGTACATACATCGAAAAAGATCTTTCCATAAACGAAGAAATTGAAAAGCTTCGTTTAAGCACCACCTCATCCCTACTTTCAGGAAGACGGGATGTATTGGTGGTGGCCTCTGTTTCCTGTCTTTATGGGATTGGAAATCCTGTAGAATTTCAAAAGAATGTAATCCATTTGGAAAAGGGGCAGCTGATTTCCCGCACCAAATTGCTCCACCTTTTGGTGCAAGGCCTCTATTCCCGAACAGAACACGAGTTTTTTAATGGTCGATTTCGTATCAAGGGAGATACTGTGGATGTGTATCCTGGTTATGCCGATAATGCCTTCCGTATCCATTTCTTTGGAGATGAAATTGAAGAAATTGAAGCCTTCAATCCTCTCAATAATGAGGTGATTGAAAAATACGACCAACTCAACATCTATCCAGCCAATATGTTCGTGACCTCACCAGATGTGCTTCAAATGGCCATTCATGAGATACAAGATGATTTGGTAAAACAAGTAGATTATTTTAAAGAAATTGGGAAACACTTGGAAGCAAAACGCTTGGAGGAGCGCACCAATTTTGATCTGGAAATGATTCGTGAATTAGGTTATTGCAGTGGAATTGAAAACTATTCCAGATATCTCGATCGACGACAACCTGGTACCCGCCCCTTCTGTTTGTTGGATTATTTTCCCGAAGACTATCTCATGGTGGTCGATGAAAGTCACGTATCCATTCCTCAAGTAAGCGCCATGTATGGCGGTGATAGAAGTCGAAAAGAAAATTTGGTAGAATACGGTTTCCGATTACCTGCCGCCATGGATAACCGTCCGCTTAAATTTGAAGAGTTCGAAGCGCTGCAGAACCAAGTAATCTATGTTAGTGCTACTCCGGCCGACTATGAATTGGAAAAAACTGGAGG
>CAZOSF010000091.1:0-1059 GCA_964582415.1 uncultured Alteromonas sp. | reverse complement strand
TTGGAACGGGTGGAAATCATGCAGGATTTACGTCTCGGATTGTTCGATGTTTTGGTGGGAGTCAACCTATTACGTGAAGGATTGGATTTACCGGAAGTTTCGCTAGTGGCTATTTTGGATGCCGACAAAGAAGGATTTTTGCGAAGTGCGCGTTCCCTTACGCAAACCGTTGGGAGGGCTGCCCGACACATCAATGGTACGGCTATTATGTATGCCGATAAAATTACCCGTAGCATGAAAATCACCATGGACGAAACCGAATATAGACGACAGAAACAGTTGGCCTACAATAAAGAACACAATATCACTCCTACGGCTATTAAAAAGTCATTGGAAAATGCTTTGACCAAAGAAAAGGTAAACGCCTACACCTTTGAGACAGCCCAGAGTCTAGCAGCAGAAGAGAACGACAAATTCCTGACAAAAGCCCAGCTTGAGAAGAAAATTAGAGATACTCGAAAGGAAATGGAGAAAGCAGCAAAGGATTTAGATTTTATTATGGCCGCTAAACTTCGCGATAAAATCAAACAGTATCAGAAACAAATGGAAGGCGTCGAGCGGTGATCGCTTTGAGGAGGCTCATTACAACACGAACGAGAAAAATTAAGTAAATGGAATATCCCGAAGGTTCAAAGCGTATCAACAAAGCTATTGGCGACAGTGGATTTTGCTCTCGTCGTCAGGCAGACGCCTTTATTGAAAAAGGGCGGGTGACCATCAATGGGAAGGTAGCTACCCTTGGGGATCGGGTGGTCCCAGGTGATGATATTCGAGTGGATGGGCAACGAATCCTAGAGAATGAAAACGATGTTTACATAGCCTTCAATAAACCCGTGGGAATCACCTGTACTGGTAATCCAAAGGTTAAGGATAACGTAATCGAATTTATCAACCATAAGGAACGCATCTTCTATATCGGTCGGTTGGACAAACCCAGTGAAGGCCTTCTGCTTCTTACTAATGATGGTGATATTGTAAATAAAATTCTTCGCGCCAGCAACGATCATGAAAAAGAATACATTGTTTTTGTAGACAAGCCAATAACGCAACACTTTCTAC
>CAZOSF010000090.1:0-7186 GCA_964582415.1 uncultured Alteromonas sp. | reverse complement strand
CCATTCAAAAAGGTATAATTCGAAATGTCCAAAGCCGTTTCTGGATCTACAGGCTCACTGAATCGAATGCTCATCTTATTTTCATTCACAATGGTCGGCTCGAAGATCTGTGGAGGGAAGATATCGGCGGGAGCATCATACACGTAAACATCATCAATGAGGACCTTGGCTGGAATTCCTTTTCTCGCCCCAGCCTTTGCCATAAATTGCAATACGACATTTTCGTTTTTCCCAGCATAGGGATGCAGGGCGTAAACAAACTCTTCATAGGGTTTGTCCACATTTTCAAATCCCCTGGGATCGGTTCCCATTAAAAGTTTGGGACCAAAGGTTGCACCACCGTCTAGCGAAAGCTTCACATAAAGCCTTATGTGTTTCATGTCCCCGGTAGCTTCTGTGGCCACCCAAAATTTGGCTACCACATTCTCCATTCCGGAAAGATCTAAATCCACCTGAGCGATGATTTCGAGTTCTTCCTCTTCCCCTTCCTCCGAAACTGGCCATAAGCCGAGAGCTCCGGTTCCATTGTGCACATTGTTTGTCTCTTGGAATATTTTCGTTCCGTCCACAAAATTTCCACGCCAGTTGTCGATGAAATACACCTCCCATCCCTGAACAAAGGATTGATTGTCGAATCCTTCATTATAGGGAAACTGGGTAACCTGTCCAAAGCTGATAGACCCTATTGGCATCAGCGCAAGCATAATGAGAAATAGTAGTAATTTTTTCATACCCGTACATTTTATAAGTTAGTCACCTATGCCTCCATAGGTTCTTAAGGATCAGTTTAAAAAACCCCTGTCCCTTATCCTTCCAAACAAGGGTTTGAAATCGTCGCTGAACAGCGTACCGTACTACAAAAAAATCTTGATGCTTTGAAGAAAGTATAAGGGAACTGACCTGTAATGAAGTAACCAAATTTCATTATTACAGATTTTTAGGGGTGCAAGAATGTAAGGATAATCTATAAGGAATAGCAGAACGAAATTCATTGCATAGCGGCAAAATTTTCACTAACTTATATGGTTTTTTTCACCTCTTCAGAAATGTGGACTGGGTTGTACAAAGTACGGCAAGGAGATGCAATTTTAGTGAAGCTCCAGTAAGGTAATTTCTGGACGCATTCCTATTCTTCCAGGGAATCCCAACCAGCCGAGCCCCCTGTTTACATACAAATACTGCCCCCATTTTTCATACAAACCCGCCCAATGTTTGTACTTAAATTTAATGGGGCTCCATTGAAAATTTCGGTATTGAAACGCCGATTGCATTCCATGGGTATGCCCGGAAAAAGTCAGGGCTATATCGGTAGTCTTCAGCACCTCTTCCTCCCAATGCGTGGGATCGTGCGACAGGAGGATCTTAAATGGGATATCTTTAACCTCTTCCATGGCTTTCTCTAAATCTCCATATCTTTTGAAAGGCGGTTTTCCCCAGTTTTCAACGCCGATTAAGGCGATCCCTTCACCTTCTTCCCTTAGTAAGACGGATTTGTTCAGCAATAGATCAAAACCGATTTCCCTATAGAAGTGTTTCAACGCTTCAAAATTAGCTTCTTTTTCCTCCTGGGAATTCCACTTGCTGTAATCTCCATAGTCATGATTCCCCAAAATGGCCATCTTACCCTTCTTTGCTGCCAATTTCTCAAAAACCAAATCCCAGCCCTTTAATTCCCAACTGAAATTATTGATCAGATCACCGGTAATAAAAATGTAATCGGGTCTTAAATGGTTCACCTTTTCAATGGCCCGTTCCAAAAGGTGATAACGATAATTGAAACTTCCCAGGTGGATATCGGATAATTGGACAATGCGCAACCCTTTAAAAGCCTTCGGTAACTTCTCAAAAGAAAGTGTATGATGATATACCTTAAAGCGGTAAGCCGACTTAAAAATTCCGTATAGAATAGCACAAAATGGTAGAAATCCCGAGAGGAGTCCAACAAGGGGAATGAGTACCAATGATTCCGATTTCGTGAGAAGTTGGTTGGTAAAATAGAGGGTAGATATAATGATAACAAATACCACCTTAGGAATAAAAGAAGATACCGTTAGACCATAAAATGAGGAAATCCACAAGTGTTTTCTCACCGGATCAATATCATCCATTCGTATTTTAAGCAGAACAATGGAGACAATCAATCCGATGGTGAAAAGCCAAAAAAGAATATTAATTATTCCCTCCAAAAATGGAGATCCCAGAAGTTGGGTAATCGATTGCAGCCAATAAAAGGCTAGGATGTCTACGACAAGAAGCACAAGACACAGCAGCAAAATGGTTCCTAATGAAAACGATCTCATCCCTCACGTTTTTTTACCCGCCTTTTATCTTTGTAAGCCCAATAGATGCCTTTTACATCGGGGGCCCAATTGTCATACATGAATATCAAGGTGATTTCCTCTATGGTCTCAAGCAAACTAAAGGCGATCATTACATAGAAAAAACCATTTACCGGATGAAAGAACAATGACCATATAATAAAGACGCCCTGAAGTACTGCAGACAGTTTCGCCAAATAGGTATGGAAAGCCGTAGCCTTTCCGTATTTCAAAAAGGCCAAAATCATTTGCACAAAATAAGGAATGAACACGATGATGATCAGAAGAAGGTTTTTGTGTATAAATTCGGTTCGGAAAAAATACATACCAACGAGCCCAACCACTATGGTAAGCTGATCGCCCATTGAATCCAGTTGAGACCCCCTTGGACTGGTCATTTTATACTTTCGGGCCAACCGGCCATCGATAGCATCGGTGAGAAAGCTAATCATCAATAACCACGTAAATAGCAAGCGATGATCTAGCCAGATCAACACCAATAAAAAAGGTGCCGCAAAAATCCGATAGAACGAAAACCAATCAGCAATATTGAAATTTTTGAAAGTAAACACGTGACTATTTCAGAAATCGATATCCTATACGATACGTTTATTGTATATTTCAAGTAAATGTAACCCCTAAAGTAGTGTTCAAGAATGACTAAAATCATCTCATGGAACGTGAATGGTATACGGGCCATTCAAAATAAAGGTTTTGCCGACGCTATTCGTGAATTAGACCCCGACATATTGTGCCTACAGGAGACCAAGGCACAGGACCATGAAGTGGAGGAAGCCCTTTCCACCGTCAATTCCTTTCAAGTTTTTGTTAACTCGGCCGACCGAAAGGGATATTCCGGTGTTTCTACCCTCTCTAAAAAAAAGCCGGCAAATGTAACCTTCAACATGGGCATTCCCGAACACGATGAGGAAGGCAGGGTATTGTGTACCGAATTTCCCGAATTCTATTTGGTGAATGTATACGTGCCAAATTCTGGTCAAGGTCTGGTACGATTGGACTACCGACAAAAGTGGGATGCGGATTTTCTAAAATATCTGAAGCATCTTGAACAATCCAAACCTGTGATTGCCTGCGGGGATTTCAATGTGGCCCATCAGCCAATTGACTTGAAAAACGACAAAGCGAATTATAACAAAACAGCGGGTTATACCCAGGTGGAAATCGATGGGATGACGAATTTTTTACAAGCTGGTTTGGTGGATGTTTTCAGGCACTTGCATCCCGATAAAGTGGCCTACACCTATTGGAGTTATAGATTCAATTCGAGAGCAAAGAATATCGGGTGGCGTCTCGATTATTTTTTGATTAGCGCTTCCCTGGTACCCCAAGTGAAACGTATTAAAATCCTATCCGAATATATGGGCTCCGACCATTGTCCGATATGTCTTGAAATCAAGGATTAGGTTCGATAATCTTAAATAGCCGTCAAGCTTCTTTAGGCATGACCAACAAAGGAGTGGTAAGGTGAAAACCGATGCGGTGAAGGGTGGAACTAAAAAATAGGTTGGTAATAAAGGAGTGTTTATTATTGAAGAGTACCAATAGATCCACCTTGAGGCCACGTTCAAATTCTGTGACTGCCTCTGGCAAGGTTTGATAGGGCATCTCATGAAAGCGATTAGGGATCCCTTTGAGCAAGCCCTCCAATACCTCTTTGTTTTTCTGTTGTTCCTGGCTTAATCCCCCTTTTTCCATCACATGAAGAATATTTAGGGTTGCTCCATGACGTTTTGCCAACTCCAACAATGGTTGCAACTGTTCATGGTTGAAGTTGATTTTAAAGTCGGAAGGAAACAGTATTTCTTGGAGTGTGTCGAAAGAAAATACACTTGGGATGGCCATCACTGGACATTGGGCAGTATCGAGTACGCGAACAGTATTGGAGCCGAACAATACCCTTTTGACACCTGTAGCGCCTTGAGTTCCCATAACAACCCAGTCGATGGCATCAAGATCGAATAAATCCTGAATTTCCAAAGGAAGCGGGTTTATGGTGGATTTTTCAGAAAATGTATGTTTGGGATTTTGATATTCTTCTTGGATTCTTTTCCCAGTTACTTGCAGGCCATCTTCGGAAAGTATTCTCATCTCCTCGAGTATTTCTATAGGAATAGCGCCAGCATCAATGGCCTCCCAGCTATAGGTAATAGGCGTATACGTATTCAGTAAGATGAAATGGCATTCCTCGTCCTGGAACAAACGAAGGGCATAGTGAATCGCCTTCCAGGCATTTTCTGAAAAATCGGTGGGTAAAAGTATACGCTTAACCATAATCGATTTGCTGAAAAACGTCAATAGAATATGCCATCCTAAGACATCTTAAAACGATGGGATAAATTACTTACCAACGCTTTTTTAATCTATGACTTTTATCAGAAAGTGTAGGCCTCTATCAATCTGAATGTTTATAGAAATGAAACTTTTCTAAAAGTCAAAGTTAAAAGGACTAGGAAGCGTATAGCTGTTTACTTTTTTGACTGGAACCTTTGATTAGCAACCGCAAATTGTATCTCCGCATTCTTGCAAATAATCTGAAAAAATCGTAAATTATAGAGTTTTAATTTATGCCACTGACCTGTTTTAAAGTACCCGTTATTTGACATTAATTTTTAACACATATAAGGATGAAAAGGAAATTAATCTCTCAGATTTTGTATCCTTTACTGTTGGTGTTATTGGTGCTTTTTTCAACAACAACACACTCTCACGAAAAGAGTGATACTGGTCGAAACAAATCTATCTTTGCCGAATTGGCAGGTAGTAGTCTGGCAATTATTTCTGCTAATTTCGACATGCGCTTTAACAAAGGCCGTTCCGATGGCTTGGGTATGAGAATTGGTATTGGGATGGGATCGTTTAGTACATCCGATTATCTTCTAGAAACTAGCGAGTCGAAGAGCAAGATCTTTTCAGTGCCTGTGGAAGTAAATTATATCATCGGGGAAAACAGGTGGGCCTTCGAAATGGGGTTAGCCATAACGTACGCCTCCATCACTGAAGATTATCATTCTGAATTTCTTGGCATTGTTACAGACACTCATGAAACCGGCAATCTTGTAGCCTCCTATCTGCCCGTGGGTATTCGCTTGAAACCTGTCCAGAAAAACGGATTCATGATGAAACTGAACATAGGCCCAGTATTCAACTTTTCCGCCCCCAACATGTGGTCTGAGGAAACTGTTAATATTTGGGGAGGATTGGCGCTAGGGTATTCATTTTATTGAAATTAAAGAAACCTTTCATTCTGTTATTTTCAAATCGAAGGTACCTGAAATTGGGATTTCCATATCATCATCGTAATTGTAGAGCGTTGCATTAAAAGAACCCTTGATTCTGCTTCCGTATTCGGTCACTACAATCGTCCCTGATGTGGAGCTAAACACGTCCCCTGTACCATCTTCAAAATACTGCTGGAAAAGAATGAAATTTAAAAAATCGGCCTCAATCTCAAAAGTGCCCACAGCCGGATTTGTGATAGAAATATCGAGTTCCCTAGTAAGATTATTGTTGGTGCTACCGTGTATAGAGATGGCCTCGTAGACCACCCCCCCGATTTCAGAGTTTCCGGTATAGGCCCTGGGTTGGTAGCGAAAATCGAACGACTCCCCATTGATGATGGCCACTAACGCGCCTGGAATATCGTCGTTTGCTAAACCCGGATCTTCATCATCGGAGCAGGAAACGCATGAAAAGGCAAAGAAAAGAATCAAAACGGTGTGTAGCAATAGTTTCATTTTGGATTTTGTGATGGTTGTAGTTAAATATATTCCAAATTATTCAATAAAGTGACTTTCATAAATAGCCATTTACCAGCACCCCAATCTTTCAGCTAATCTCAGAGAAAACCCAGCTTCCGCGCTATTGCATCCCATGATTATAAGCTAATGGTTATAAACTATTGGTGTAGCACCTTATAAGTGTTTGCTTTAAACCAGCTTACCGCATCCTAACTTCATGCGAGCTGCTTGGATACCGCTTGGATAGTGTATGGAAAGTGCGTGAAATCACAAAAGGTAAATCCTGAAACTGATTCTGCTCATTTCCCAAACCAATATTCCGTTCTAAATTCATTCACTAAAGTATATAGCCATGAAAAATATAAAACCACACATGACTTTCGCCCTCATTTTCGCTTTTCTCCAAGTGAGCAGCGCAGCACTTCAAGCACAAATTGTAAATGAAGGTAACCATAACCCAGATAAACCTGAAACAAATCGACCTTTTGGCGCCTATTGGAACGTAAAGGCCTACAGTCCGGAGTGGGGCTTATTACGAGTTAAGGCCATTGGTGAAGATGGCACCATTTACGATGTCAAAGCCATTCAAGACTCGGATGATACCAGTTTATTGGATGTGAAAGCTTTAATTAACGGGGAGCGTGTGGCCATTAAATTAATCGTAGTAAAAAACGATCCTTTATATCCCGTGAAAGCCATTATGGATGATGGTACTATTCTGGATGTCAAGGCCATCGATGAGGATGGGGAACTTATTGACATAAAGGGGTTCAGCAGGTCGGGTAATATTGTACATCTTCGCGCCATTCGATCGCAACCTATTATGTATACTATCATTGCGGTTTCTCCCGATGGAAAAGTAAATGATGTAAAGGGAGTAAAAATGTCTAAGGAAGAGGTTGAAACCGAATTCAATGGAGTAAAGGTTTATGCACATGTGAAGGCACTGTCTCAAAATTAACGCAACTACCTTTGAGGAGTGAATCTTTTGGACTTTATGCCCAAATTATAAAAAATTAAAAGCCGATCATTTCCTCCCTAAGGTATGATGGATTCACTAGTTTGAGCTATTTAAAAAAAATGAGCCCGGCTAACCGGGCCCATCTGAAT
>CAZOSF010000089.1:0-7325 GCA_964582415.1 uncultured Alteromonas sp. | reverse complement strand
AGAACCGGTACGCGCTGTCAATTTATTGTTCCAATATATCAATGAACTTTTAATCTTTCTTTTCGCAAATCTGAGACTTGTGTTTTGAAGTCACTCGTCCGTTAAGCGGCTGCAAATATACAACCCCATTTTTCAATCTACCAAAACTATTTTGAAAAATTTTAGGGCGATTTTATTAACAGCTTGTAAACAACTGACACCCTTGGTCTTGACTTCAAAAAATATTTTCAGACCGAACAACTAAGATACCACATTTTCAGATTCTATACAAGTCATGGAAGTTAATTCTTACTTGAATGTTCATTCCAATGATCTGTGAGTTCTAAATAATCAATCTTGAAAGCTGGCTTCTGCCGCTCCAGGATGTTCTCCTGAAAAGATCGCTCCAATATATCTTCTATTAAATAATCCTCCTTCACGTCGAAGGGACGATACTCCTCTTTTAAAGAAATATCAAACATGTTGGCTGTAGTGTTGTACCAGAAGGCCCGCCAACCCGTGCGCAATTCTTTTACCAAATCAAATGCAGTAGTACCTGTTTGGCGATAAATCAACTTAACCAAAATCTGACCTTCTGTACGTGTTAGCTTTTTCAATTGATCGGAAAACTCACCTTCAATGTATTTCTGAACACGCTTTGCATACTTTTTCTTCTCATGATTTTTTTCCAGAGAGGCCATGCGCTCCTTCATCACCACCAATCGTTCAGCGGCCAATTTCGCGTAAGGATATACCTTTCTGGTTTTTCGCCTTAATATTAGATAACGCCTACGGTCTTCCTTGGAGTTGAACTTCAGTTTATTTAAAAGCACCACCTCCTCCAAATTGATATACTCTCTTGGGATAGTGTCTCCTTCTATAATATAGTAGAAAACTGCTGTGGTATCCCGCTCCTCCCCAAACTCATAGTCCGTGGTCTGGGAAAACATATTCCATCCACAAAACAAAAGCCCTAAAAAAAGTAACTTATTAAAATTCATCGTTTTGCTTATTCCCAACGAAAAGCATACCAAAATTACAATATTTGCCTCGCGGTCTTTATTAATTAATTCCTAATTTTGATAAACAACAGAAAATACCATTATGGCAAAATCTACATTGAACAAAAAGTCACTTACTTTCCTCGAAAAATATCTCAACAATGCCTCACCTACGGGATACGAATGGGATGGGCAAAAGCTCTGGATGGACTATCTAAAGCCTTATGTGGACGAATTCATTACCGACACCTATGGAACCGCTGTGGCTGTTATCAATCCCAAAGCCAAGTATAAAGTGGTGATTGAGGGCCATGCCGACGAAATTTCTTGGTTCGTTAATTATATCAATGATAAAGGACTTATCTATGTAATTCGCAATGGAGGGTCGGATCATCAAATCGCCCCTTCCAAAATCGTCAACATCCACACAAAAAAAGGAATTATAAAAGGGGTTTTTGGATGGCCCGCTATCCATACGCGTGACAGAGGAAAAGAAGAGCCACCAAAACCAGACAATATTTTTATTGACATCGGTGCCAAAAACAAAGAGGAAGTTGAAAAAATGGGAGTTCATGTAGGCTGTGTCATTACCTATCCTGATGAATTCCATATTTTGAATAAGGATAAATTTGTTTGTAGAGCTCTAGACAACCGCATGGGGGGATTCATGATTGCTGAAGTTGCACGAATGCTTCATGAAAACAAAAAGAAATTACCTTTCGGACTCTATATTACCAATTCCGTTCAGGAAGAAATCGGTTTGCGAGGCGCGCAAATGATCGCCGAACGCATCCAACCCAATGCCGCCATTGTTACCGATGTGACCCACGACACCCAAACCCCCATGATCGATGCAAAGAAAGAAGGCGATGTGAAAATCGGAGAAGGCCCCGTAATTGCCTATGCACCTGCAGTACAGCAAAAATTGCGTGATTTAATTGTAGAAACAGCGGAAGCCAAAAAAATCCCCTTCCAACGTTCTGCGCTTTCACGTGCCACTGGAACCGACACCGACGCATTTGCTTATAGCAATTGCGGAGTAGCGAGCGCATTGATATCGTTGCCGCTTCGTTATATGCATACCACGGTGGAAATGGTGCATAAGGACGACGTTGAAAATGTGATCAAACTCATTTATGAAACACTGTTGAAGATGAAGGATGGAGATTCCTTTAGTTATTTTGAATAATATTCAATACTGGAAAGGTCGCTAAACGCGGCCTTTTTTTATCTTTATTCCCAAAGGACCTCAGGTGCTATTCAACTCATTCGATTTCGGACTCTTTCTCAGTATTGCCTTCCTCATTTATTGGGGAATAGGCAGCAGCAGGCGTGAATGGCAAAATGCGTTCTTACTTGTAGCCAGTTACTTTTTCTATGCGGTTTGGGATTGGCGTTTTCTCCTCCTATTATTTTCTAGCTCTATAATTGATTACTTAGCTGGCGTTTACCTTGAAAAGCCCACCAATAAAACACAACGAAAGATAGTAGTTTATACAAGTGTATTCTGGAATCTTGGGGTTCTTGTAGCCTTTAAGTATTTTAACTTCTTTTTAGGTTCTTTTTATTCCCTCTTTCAACTCACCCCAGAATCCCCGTACACTTTTTGGAATATCGCCGTTCCTGTAGGGCTAAGCTTCTATACATTTCAAACCATGGGGTATACTTTGGATGTGTACCGCGGAAAAATTCCTGCAACGAAAAATCTACTCACCTTCTTGTGTTTCGTGAGCTTCTTTCCTCAATTAGTGGCTGGGCCCATAGAGCGGGCCAAGAAGTTGATTCCTCAGTTCGAAATAGATCGTGTTTTTGATGGTACCAATGCCATTAATGGATTGCGCCAAATACTATGGGGGTTGTTCAAAAAGATCATTGTTGCCGAGAAATTGGGATTAGCAGTGAATATGGCCTTTGATCAGCCAGAAAACTACCATTTTATCACCTTAACCTATGCGGCAGTATTATTCTGCTTTCAAGTGTATTGCGATTTTTCGGGGTATACGGATATTGCTATCGGTACTGGAAAGTTATTGGGTTTCCGTTTGAGTAAAAACTTCCATCTACCTTATAGGGCGAAAAGTTTTACCGATTTCTGGCAACGATGGCATATTACCCTCACCCGATGGTTTACAGACTATGTTTACATTCCTTTTGTGAAATCATTCAAGTCAATCACAACAAGTACGCGTCTCGCCGGCTTGTTCATTACGATGAGTTTGGTAGGGTTGTGGCATGGAGCCAAATGGACCTTTATTGGTTTCGGAGTCTTTAATGCCCTCCTATTGATGATTGAACGAGTTCCTATCAATCGGCACAAAGTGACTCTGGTAAAGGCTTTGGGGCAAGCACCGCAATGGGTTTCTATGCTTTATGTGTTTTTCGGGTTCATCATCTCTGCCATATTGTTTCGAGCCACAAGCATGGGACAGGCTTGGATGTATTTTAAGCGCATCCTAACTTTCTCTACGGATGGATTTTTCAATAGCCTGATCGGGTGGAAAGTAGGGTATTTACTAGTTCTCTTGGTCGTCGAAATGATGTTCCGAAAAAGTGATTTTCCAATGGAATCATTGGAAAAATGGGTGCCCAAACCCCTTCGTTGGGCAATCTATTATACTCTCGTTTTCGTTATTATTCAATATGCCGAACCCAAAATGGCTTTTATCTATTTTCAATTTTGACCCTTCGTAAGTTTATAACATATTGCCTATTGTTTTTCACGCCAGTGATAGCGGCCGTGTTATGGGTAGAATATCTTACCCTTCAAATTCCTTCTGCCTATCCGATATTGGAAAAACAGTTGGACGAAGAATCTAATCAAATTGAAACCTTAATCCTAGGTTCCTCACAAATAATGAGTGCTGTAAACGCAGAATGGCTGGGGTCTCCAACGCTAAATATGGCCTCTGGGTCCCAGCATCATGATACAGACTTTCATTTACTTAAGGGTTTGCTTCCTCGATTACCGAAATTAAAAACCGTGGTATTGGAGGTGTCCTATAGTCATTTTGAATTACCCCATAATGGTCCAGAATTTTACAAGAACAGTCTCTACTTGAAATACTATAATGTAAACTGTTTCGATCGTTTCACTTATTTCAAGGACAGGTTGATATACCTATCCAACCCCAAAGTCTATTCAGAAAGATTGGAAGATTATTACATAGACGACAAAGCTCCATTCAATTTTAATCGCTACGGCTTTAACTTCTCAGATACTTATGGACAGTTTGTAAAAGTTGACTTCGATATAGAAAAAATCGAAGCCATGCCTAATTTCAAAATCAATCAGATTCCCAATCTTCTCCTATTCAAAGAGAATAGCGACTATTTCCTTGAAATGCTCGAATTTCTAAAGGACAACGATTTAAATGTGGTCATTTGCACTGTTCCAATGTATTATACCTATTTGGATAAGCGGATTCCCGAAATATTGGAAAGAAGAAACTCCGTATTGGTAAAAGTTTCTCAAAATTATACCAACGTAATGATTTTAAATGCGGAAGAAACTGGAGCCACGTATTCCGTTATGAATTTTTGGAATCAGAGCCATTTAAGTCCGAGTGGTGCCCGATTGTTTACTGCTCAATTGAATTCGGTTCTGAACACTATCCCTTAGAACTTTCCAGCCTTTTAAAATACTCCTTAGTGACTTTCACAACCCGAGGCGCCAGTAAAATGGTGGCGGTCATAGTGGGAATTGCCATCATGGCAAAAGCCGTATCCATTAGGTTAATCATAGCCGATAAGGAGGTTGTGGCCCCTAGCATTATGCTCAACACGTACAAGTAATTGTAGATCCCTTGGTGTTTGGTGCCGAATAAAAATGAAAAGCATTTAGTACCATAATACGAATACGAAAACAATGAGGAAAGGCTAAAAACAAAAACACAAATCATGAGTCCGAGTTTTCCAAATTCTGGCATCGCACTTTCAAACGCTGTTGCCGTGAGGTTCACACCATCGGCATCACTTGTTTGCCAAACCCCAGTAACCAGAATCGCGAGAGCCGTTAGGGTACAAACCACCAAAGTATCGATGGCTGGCCCTAGCATGGCTACCAATCCTTCACGAACCGGTTCATTGGTTTTAGCCGCTCCATGAGCCATCGGTGCGGTTCCAATTCCTGCTTCATTGGAAAAGGCCCCTCTGCGAATCCCTAACAAAATCAGTCCCCCCACTACTCCACCTAAAAAGGCATCCCCGTTGAAGAATTCTGCACTGAAGGCATCTATAAAAATGAGTTTAAAATAATGTGGCACTACTTCGTAATTTGCGATGAGAACTATAAAAACCAGCACGAAATAAAGCAGGACCATTCCAGGAACCATGCGTTCTGCCGTTTTACTAATTCTAGAAAGTCCACCGAGCACCACAATTCCGGTTAATACCACCAAAACTCCTCCTATGATAGCATTGGACAGCAGTCCAGCCGACCATCCCATGGGTTCCAATAGAATGTGATCTATCGCCTGAGTAAGTTGATTGGCATTGAAGACAGGAAACATGGCAAACATTCCAACTGCACTGAAAAAGTAGGCCAACGGTTTCCAATTATTTCCTAAACCTTCTACGATGAAATACATGGGGCCACCTTGAGTTTTCCCAGCATCGTCTCTCCCCCTGTACAATATGGCAAGGGTCGCAGTAAAAAACTTGGTGCTCATCCCGATGAACGCACTAACCCACATCCAAAAAATAGCCCCCGGGCCACCCATGGTGATTGCCACTGCTACTCCAGCAATATTTCCCATTCCGATAGTAGCCGATAAAGCTGTAGTTAATGCCTGAAAGTGACTTATTTCGCCTTCGTCACGTTCATTGTCATATTTTCCTCTCAGTATATTGATGGCGTGAAAAAAATACAAGTACGGCAGAAATCGAATCCTAATCAGTAAATATAGCCCGCCACCCACTAGTAGAACAAGCAACGGCAAACCCCAAGCTATAGAAGCCATTTGCTCTGTAATTCGGGTAAGAGATGCTATAAAATCCAACAGTCGTTGATTGAGTTCCTGCAATTTATAATTTTAAATTTCATTCTGATTGTTTTTATTTGTCGTATGAAGTACCAACTAACCCTTCTATTATATTTATTCGTGTGTATTGTCTGGGGGCAAACCAAAGATCACAAGGGAACATCGGAGTTAACGATAACTCCTGAATTTATGTTGGGGATATCGGCCGAGGCCAACGATTTCTTCCCTGAAAGAGATCTTCAGAAGCAATTCTTTATCGGATTAGGAAGGACCAATCTTCATAAGATGGAAGAATGGGCATACTGGCTAAAACAGCCTGAAACCGGGGTGTTACTCGGGGTTACCGATTATGGGAATTATGAAGAGTTGGGGGTTTCCGCCACTGTTATGCCGTATATTCGGTTCAGGTTATTTGGAAGAAAGGTCAAACATCTCAGTATGTTGGTGGGAATGGGTACTTCGTATTTTTCAAAGAAATTCGATCAAGAGAATAACTTTTATAACCAAGCAGTAACAACAGATCTTACATGGTCTTTTCGAGCGAGTTTCCACTACCTCCTTTATCAGTCTAAAAAGCTGGATTATCGATTGGGGTTGGTGTACTCTCATCACTCCAATGGACATACCCGTCTACCCAACCAAGGATTAAACTCCTTCTTGGGAAGTATTTCAGTATCATGGAACAATCCCTTTAATGCCCCTCCCATCACAGAAGAAACCCCGCAACCGGAAAAGAGTGTCTATCGATATATCTCTGTGCGTTCCGGGTTAGGAATTAATGTCTTGGCTTTGGCTTTTAACAATAAGGCAGAAGTATACACGTTAAGTGGTGAATACGGCTGGGTATGGAATAAAACCTATAGGTTTGGTTTTGGAGCTTTCTACCGTTTTTACCAACATTATTACGACTACATCAAAGGAAATGAATCTCTGGTGCGTGAAGGACAGGAATTCGAATCCTACAAAAGCAATCCAGGATGGTATGCCTCCAATATTGGTGTTTTTGCCAATATGGAATTCTTATTAAATCATGTGGGTATTGATCTTCAAATTGGTGCCAATTTATTCAAACCCTCTTATAAATTCGATTGGCGTATCAATGAGGGCTGGGATTATCCTCCAAGGGAATTACCTCCTAACTGGGTGTTGGGGGAATACACCACAAAATTTCATTTGAAACATATCATTTCCACAAGAATGGGATTGAAATATTACTTCTTAGGAACGGATAAAGTGAAACCCCATAATTTTTATGTCGGCGCCCATATCAACGCCAATTTAGGCCAGGCCGACTTTACCGATATCAGCTTTGGCTATGTTCATAATTTTGGGCTGAAATCGAGAAGTTCAAAAATAAATTAAGTGT
>CAZOSF010000088.1:5880-7674 GCA_964582415.1 uncultured Alteromonas sp. | reverse complement strand
TTGTGGTCGAACTCTCCATTCTTTACAAACATCGGTAAGGCGATGGAGGCCAAATTACATACTGCCACTTCATCAGGAGAGGTGTATTCCATGATCTCCGTACAAAGGTTGGAAGAACGGATAACCCCCAGATTTTTCTGGTTGCTCTTTCGGTTGACTGCATCCTTGTACAACATATATGGCGTTCCCGTTTCGATTTGGGATTCTAATATTTTCTCCCATAATTCCCGTGCTTTGATGGTTTTTCGACCTCTGTCCTCCGCTTCGTAGCGCTCGTACATTTGTTCGAAATCTTCACCGTAGGTGTCGTATAAACCGGGACACTCATTTGGGCACATTAAAGTCCAATTTCCATCTTCCTGCACCCTTTTCATAAACAAATCGGGAAGCCACATCGCATAGAAAAGATCCCGTGCACGCATTTCCTCTTTACCATGATTCTTTTTAAGATCCAGAAAGTCGAAAACATCTGCATGCCAAGGTTCGATATAAATAGCAAAACTTCCTTTGCGTTTTCCACCACCTTGGTCTACGTAGCGCGCTGTATCGTTAAAAACGCGTAGCATGGGGATGATACCATTGGAAGTACCATTCGTTCCCGCGATATAGGAACCGGTCGCACGTACATTGTGAATAGAGAGACCAATACCTCCAGCCGATTGTGAAATCTTTGCGGTTTGTTTTAATGTATCATAAATCCCGTCGATACTGTCATCTTTCATGGTCAGCAAGAAACAGGAAGACATTTGAGGTTTGGGAGTACCACTATTGAAAAGCGTTGGAGTTGCATGGGTAAAAAATTTCTTCGACATCAACTCGTAGGTTTCCTTTACCGCTTTCAAATCGTCCAAATGAATCCCCACGGAAACACGCATCAACATATGCTGTGGGCGTTCGGCAATATTCCCGTTCAGTTTTAGCAGATAGGAACGCTCGAGGGTTTTAAATCCGAAATAGTCGTAACCGAAATCACGGTTATAGATAATGGCCGAATCCAATTCCTCGGCATTGTCCATTACTACTTTATATACCTCATCGGAAAGAAGGGGTGCTTTCTTCCCAGTGCGTGGGTTCACATACTCATAGAGATCGGTCATCACCTCGGAAAATGACTTTTTTGTGTTCTTGTGCAAGTTGGAAACCGAAATACGGGCCGCCAGTTTTGCATAATCTGGGTGGGTTACCGTCATGGTAGCAGCAATTTCCGCTGCAAGATTATCCAATTCACTTGTGGTGACCCCGTCATACAGCCCCTCGATGACGCGCATGGCCACTTTCACCGGGTCCACCAAATCATTCAGTCCATAGCAGAGCTTACGGATTCGGGCGGTGATCTTGTCGAACATTACCGGTTCTTTTCGACCGTCTCTTTTGATTACATTCATTTTACTAATAAGGTTTCGTTAGTGATACAACAGTCTTAACACACGATGGGCTCACCGCATTTGTCAAGTAAACAAAAAACACCATCCACCCCTTGGGGGAAGAGCAGATGGCATTCTTCTAAAAATCGGCGTCGAAACTAATCTGATTCGACTCTTTATCTTTATTGGTTACTCCAGCCTTTTGGTATTCCGATACGCGCTTCTCGAAGAAATTGGTCTTTCCTTGAAGTGAGATCATATCCATAAAGTCGAATGGATTGGTGGAGTTATATACTTTCTCACAGCCCAACTCGACCAGTAGGCGGTCGGTTACGAATTCGAGGTATTGGGTCATGAGTTTGGCATTCATTCCGATAAGGCTTACAGGAAGGGATTCTGTGATGAATTCCCTTTCGATATTGAGGGCATC
>CAZOSF010000088.1:3265-5780 GCA_964582415.1 uncultured Alteromonas sp. | reverse complement strand
CTAGCCGCGAAAAACGCCAAGATATGTTTGATGAAGTATTTTTCATCGTCGTTCAACTTGTTGTTCCAGTCGGTTAAATCTTGGTGTAAATCAATTTCCTCAGCGGTCCAGAAACTGGCTTCACTTTTCTTGTACCAATCCCAAATATCATGGTGTTGGATGGGGAAAATGACAAATCGATCTTTATTTTCTGCTAAAATGGGTTCTACGGCACTCATGTGTCCTTGGCTTTACAATTAGAAAAATTTTGAGCTTACTAGGGACCAACAAATATGAAAATTTTTATTTCCAAATGCCTGAAAATGAAGCTTCCGTTTTTAACAAAGTTTTCAACATCCGGCTTCTGGCGCTGTTACTATTGTTTTGTTAAAAATTGAAGTTATACATCTGTTTATCAGTCTTTTAATATTATAACACCGGGCTTATGAACAATTGATGGATGCATGGTTGAAAAGCGCGACAACCTTACATTATTTCTCGGCTCACCTAGGTTTTGTAATGGATTTCTCACCAAGAAATTTCAACAAGAAAGGGATGGAAATTTTAACATAATTTCCGTCAAAAAAAGTCTAAAAAATGATTTTTGGAATTATTGAAGCGCCTGGGCTACCTTTTCCAACTCGTCGTACCAATTTTCTCCAAACTTGCGAATCAAAGCCTCCTTTACAAATTTGTATACGGGCACTTTTAATTCCTTACCTAGAACACAAGCGTCATCGCAAATAGGCCAACGATGGTAATTCACTGCTGCAAATTCACTATAGTCCTGAACGCGTACTGGATATAAATGACAGGATATTGGCTTTCGAAAATCGATTTCCCCAGCATTGAAGGCATCCTCTATGCCGCAACTGGCATACCCCATTTCATTGAAGGTTACATAGGCGCATTCCCTCCCCTCCACCAAGGGGGTTTCCAATTCGTCCAACGGACTCACGATATGGGTGCCTTGGGCTTCAATTGCGGCAATACCCTCGGGACGCAGAAAGGGTTTTACTTTTGGGTAAATCTCCTTCAGAATGGCAACCTCTTCTTTGGTAACGGGCGCTCCTGCCTCTCCTTCAATACAACAAGCCCCTTTACAAGCACTTAGATTGCATACAAACTCCTTTTCGAGCAAATCTTCAGAAACGATGGTTTTCCCTAATTGAAACATGGCGCAAAGATAGTGGTATTTCCTACCTCGGCGCTCACTACTTCCTAAATTCTTTATGTACTTTTGCAGCGCAATACGCGGAAAATGGAATTTAATCTGAAAGAAATCGTTACGGCCACAATGGTTTTATTTGCCGTAATCGACATTGTGGGGAATATCCCAATCGTGATTAGCCTTCGGGAGAAGGTGGGTCATATTCACAGCGAAAAGGCTTCTGTAATTGCTGCCTTTGTCATGGTGTTGTTTCTATTTCTGGGAAGGGAAATGTTGCGACTGATAGGTATCGATGTCAACGAATTTGCAGTTGCCGGAGCTTTTGTCCTATTTTTTATCGCCCTGGAAATGATCTTGGGCATTACCTTGTTTAAGGATGATGGTAGTCATCCCGACACAGTTTCCATCTTCCCATTGGCATTCCCCATGTTGGCCGGACCAGGAACCCTTACCACCTTGCTTTCACTACGCGCAGAGTATCGGGTGGAAAACGTTATTGTCGCCGTTATCATAAATGTAATCTTGATTTATATCGTCTTGAAGACTTCGGCCAAAATTCAACGTATATTGGGTAAAAACGGGATTGGAATCATTCAAAAAGTATTTGGGGTAATCCTTTTAGCCATTGCCGTAAAGTTATTCACCTCGAACATTCAGGAACTTTTCTAAAATAATATCATGAAAATCTTTCGCATCCTACTCCTTATCATTGGTCTTGCCTTGATTGTTTACAACAGCACAAAACTAAATTTTGAAAACCTGTTCGAAGGGGAAAGTCAAGTTGCTCTGATTGGAATTTTGGCGGCGGCCTGTGCCATTATTTTGGTACTTATTCTGAATGCTTCCTTGGCTATTAAAGCAAAGTCGAAGGGGAAAAGATAACTAAAAGGCAGCTTCCAATTCCCGTACTTTTTGAAGCATACTATCCTGTTCGTTCAGGATGAACTCATAGGCATTTGGGCCGAACAATTGTTGCCCGATATTCGCCTTAAGGGCTAACTTTAATTCTTCTAAGTAATCGGTCATATCGATATGCGCTTCCTGAAGTCGCGCGTAGGTGATAAACTGTTCTGCCAGGGCATCAGTGACCACATAATGATCGCTAAAATCTTCAAAAGTCATTCCCGAAAATTCTTTTCGGTTCTGCTCTAAGTGTTCGAATATAAAATAGCTCATAAACCCATTCCGGGTTACATAGGCCAAGGTTTCATTTTCAATACTTGTATCTTTTGGAACAAACACGTCGGGAATGATTCCGCCTCCACCATAGACCACCTTCCCTTTTGGAGTGATAAATCGCAACGAATCGGCTACCTTGATGCTATCCGCATGGAGTAGCTCTCCGTTGCGATAGCGATTTTCATA
>CAZOSF010000088.1:0-3165 GCA_964582415.1 uncultured Alteromonas sp. | reverse complement strand
AGCACATATAGTTTTCCGTCTTCAAAATCCCCCTTTCGGGAAGCATAACTACGGGTCTCATCCCCTGCCTTATTTTTGGTGATGAGCAATAAGGTATCGTCTTCCAAAAATTCATCCAAGACCTTTTCTGCAGAGGAAATATAACCCCCGGGATTATCCCGCAAATCCAATACCAGTCGCTCCATGCCTTGACCGATGAGGACATCTATTGCCGATTTGAATTCGGCATAGGTGCTTTCCGAGAAACGATTGATTTTGATATACCCCAATTTGTCGGAAATCATATAGGAGGCGTCCACACTTATAATTGGGATACGACGGCGTTTGAGGGTAACATCCAAAAGACCTTCGCCTTTGCGGTAGACTTGTAAATCGACTTTCGAATTGATTTCTCCTTTAAGGAATTTTGAGATACTATCTCGGTCGAGGGTTTCCCCGAAAAGCTTTTTACCGTCTGCATAGAGAATTCGATCGCCTCCCTTTATGCCTGCTCTTTCGGCACTACCTCCTTCAATGGCTCGAATCACGGCGATGGAATCCCGATACACGTAGAAGCTCACTCCTATTCCCACAAAATTACCACGCATGTCATCGGCATTGTCCTCGTACTCGGAAACGGGTATGTAAACGGAATGTGGATCCAGATTCTCCAAGATGCCATTCACGGTAACATCTACGATACTATCGGTATTCACTTCATCCACATATTCATAATCGATATAATCGATCAAGCGATTCAGCTTGTCCTTTTTCGAATTGGTGGCGAATATTTTCTTATTGCTGTCCTGAAAGTTCAGCTTGGAACCCAAAAAGATACCTAGGGCTAGGGCTAACCCCATCCAAATAGGCACATATTTTTTCCAAGTACTGATTTTCATCTCTTAGTCTAGTTCTTCGATGTGTCTAATTTCAACGCCTGCCTTCTCCAAAAATTTTACCCCCGAAGCATCTTTATAGGCTTCATGATACACCACTCGTGAAATCCCCGCTTGGTGAATCAGCTTGCTGCACTGCTGACAGGGTGACATCGTGATATAGAGCGTACCACCATGACAGGACTGGGTGGAGGACGCCACTTTCGAAATAGCATTGGCTTCGGCATGAAGCACGTACCACTTAGTATACCCTTCGTCGTCCTCACACAGATTCTCGAAACCGGTTGGGGTACCGTTATACCCATCGCTAATGATCATCTTATCTTTCACGATGAGCGCCCCAACCTGACGGCGTTTGCAATAGGAAAGCTTGCTCCATTCCTTTGCCATCTTCAGGTAGGCAACATCATATTGTAATTGCTTCTCTTTCTTCATACTGTATTCGTAGCGAATTTAAAAGGAAGTTACACGCCTTCAAAAGAATGCGGTGTTAAATGTTTCCGAAAAATATACACTCGTTTTTAAGGCCAATTTTCAATAAGCATTGGGAAAGTCATCCCTATGACCATGGAAGAAATAACCATAACCCAATCCCGTTGCTGAATTCTGAAAAAGGTCTGAATGAAATAGCCCACCACCAAAACACTTAAAACGATGATCACCTGAGCCAATTCGATTCCCAAGGCAAACTCGAGCAAAGGCAAAATTGCGCCTTCATCATTGATTTGGTTATAGTATCGGCCAAATCCAAATCCGTGAATAAGTCCAAAAAATAAGGTGACAAGAAATAAGAGTCCGACCCGTTCATTTCCTTGATTCCGACCCGATTTAAATAGGTTATAGAAGGCTGCGGAAAGAATGGTTACTGGGATTAAAAATTCGATCCATGTGGGTGAAACCGCCATTACCTGATAGTGGCTCAGGAAAAGGGACGCTGTGTGACCCAGGGTAAACATGGTTACTAATAGCAACAATCGCCGCCAGGAATTCCAGCCGTAGGCAGCGCACAAGGCCACAATAAATAAAATATGGTCGTAGGCCTGCCAATCGAGTACATGGTAAAGCCCAAGATTGAAATACAACCAAAATTCGGACATGAGTATCGTTTTTTTCAAAAGTAAGCAATCTGGGAAAAATGCCTACCTTACTCTTCATTTTAAAGGCCATGGATCCTTACGAAGAAACCTTTCAAACCTGGAATAAATTAGCCAAACTTTATCGGGATCGTTTTATGGATTTCGATTTATATCACGGTACCTATGACACCCTTTGTAGTGTTTTGCCAAAAGGTGCCAAGGTCTTGGAATTAGGTAGTGGCCCCGGAATCATTGGAAAGTACTTACTTCAAAAACGCCCGGACCTTGACCTACTATTGACGGACGTGGCCCCAAATATGGTAAAGATTGCTCAAGAAGAAGTGCCAGAGGCCCGAACATCGATATTGGATGTCCGAAAGTTGGATACACTCATTGAACGTTTCGATGCAATTTTGGCGGGATTCGTACTTCCCTATTTATCGGGTAACGATGTAAAACAGCTTGTAATAAATTTGAAGGATCGATTAGTCTCCAGAGGGTGGATTTACTTGAGTTTTGTTCCCGGAGACCCAGATGCCTCCGGATTTGTTTCGGGAGAAGCTGGAGACCAAACCTATTTCCAGTTTCATTCGGAAGAATTCATTCATGGCCTGTTGAAAAGGGAAGGATTTGAAATAAAAAAAGAATGGCGATTGCCTTATTCGAAAAGCGATGGAACCGAAGAAGTCCATACGATTGTGATAGCACAACATCTGAACGACCTGTACACTTTTTGATCGAACAATACTTCAAAATTTCAGTTTCCTAAAAGTCAATAGAATTTCTATCTTGCAGAATGAACAAAACCTTAGTACCCAAATGAAAAATTTGATGTTTTCCCTCATTTTATTTATCGGCTTCCACTCCTTTTCCGTCGTAGCCCAAGATTCCTTCAATTATGACATGCAGGGTCTTTCCCCAAAATATATCGTACAGGACATGGAAGGACTTTCGCAACAGGAACTTTACAAAAAAGCCCTCGCCTGGGCAAAATCCCAAGGCTATACCATAACAGATCCCGAAGAGGCAAACAAATTTACCTTCACTGGGGAAAAAGGAAATGCACTTTGTTTTACGGTTCGTGGAAAAACCTCCTGTAATGACCTCCGATATACGATAGAAGTGGCTTTCAAAGAAAATAAATACAAATTTGAAGTAAAAGGATTGGAGCAATATGGACCAATCAACGACACAGGAAAAAAAGATTGGTTTCC
>CAZOSF010000087.1:2527-7865 GCA_964582415.1 uncultured Alteromonas sp. | reverse complement strand
ATATTTATGATACTTATATATATTATATAATTATTTATATATATTATTATTGACCTTGTCCTAACGAGAAGCCACGTACACCATCAAATTCGTAGAGGTTCTCTGTTTTGATCACATCGATATTTTCCTTAATGGCTTCTTGAAGCAATCTTGGGATAGCGTCTTTGGAGGCACTGTCGCCGTTAAAAGTCTCGAATCGGCATCTCCAGTGATCGGTACGGAAGGTTTCTGGGAATCCTTCTGGCCATACTTTCACACCGCGGTTGGTAATCATGGTAAGTTGGATGTCCCCTGTTAACCGTTTTAATCTTTCGGCCAATTCGTCGGCATCCAATCCTTTCCAATCCACGAACACATCTACTCCTTTCAGTTTTTTCTGAGCGGCTGGTTTTCTCTGATAGCGCGGTAGCTCGAAGGAAACGTCTTTTGCATACGATACCGATTTCAATGTGGTGGGTTGGGAACCTAATCGTTCTACCACAGCCTGGGCAAATTCCTTGGTACCCACCAACATTTTGCTGGTAGCTTCCTTGTAGATATCGGCAGTATGTATGCCGTCTTCGATGGTTTTAGACCAAGCATTCTTTATCTTCTCACCAATTTCTGGTTGTCCGATATGGTTTAGCATCATCACGGAGGCCAAGATCAGCCCTGATGGATTGGCGATATTTTGTCCTGCAATATCTGGGGCCGAGCCATGAATGGCTTCAAACATGGCGCAGTGTTCGCCAATGTTTGCCGTTCCTGCCATTCCAATGGACCCTGAAATTTGGGCAGTGACATCCGAGATGATATCCCCGTAAAGATTTGGGGTTACCACGACGTCGAAGATTTCTGGGGTATCCGCCAATCGAGCGGTGCCTATATCCACAATCCAGCTATCGGATTCGATATTTGGATATTCCGCGGCAATTTCTTTAAAAACCTGGTGAAAAAGCCCGTCCGTGTGTTTCATGATATTGTCCTTGACAAAACAACTTACTTTTTTGCGACCGTAAATTTTTGCAAATTCAAACGCGTAGCGGACAATTCGTTCACACCCCGGACGGGTTATTAATTTTAGGCACTGAATCACCTCATCGGTTTGTTGGTGTTCAATACCAGCGTATAAATCTTCTTCATTTTCTCGAATCACTACGACGTCCATTTCTGGATGTTTTGTGGCCACAAACGGGGCATAGCTAACACAAGGACGCACGTTGGCAAAGAGCCCGAGAGATTTACGTATGGTAACATTCAAACTTTTGTAGCCGCCACCTTGAGGCGTTGTGATAGGGGCTTTCAGCAATACCTGATTCTTTCGAATGGTGTCCCAGTCCTCTTTGCGGATACCGCTAGAATTTCCGCTTAAATAGACCTTTTCGCCCAATTCGATTTCGTCTATTTCCAACTGCGCTCCGGCAGCCTCGAGTACTTGCAGGGTAGCTTCCATGATCTCTGGACCTATCCCGTCTCCTTTGGTAATGGTGATTCGTTTCATAAAGATTTTTTGTTTGGGGCAAAGTAATAGAGATTATTTTATATATTTATATTTATGTTTTCAATGTAAACCATAAATAAAAATTATGAATTATACCTTACATCAACTACAAATATTCTTGGAAGTAGTTCGTCAACAGAGCGTTACGAAGGCGGCAGAGGAGATGCACATGACCCAACCAGCACTCTCCATTCAGTTGAAAAACTTTCAAAATCAGTTTGATATGCCTCTCACAGAAGTCATTGGTCGACAGCTTTATATCACGGATTTCGGAAAATCGATTGCGGTGATTGCAGAAAATGTACTTCGGGAAGCAGACGCCATTCGGTATAAAACAAAAGAATATGAAGGCCTGTTGGTCGGAAAGCTTAGAATCTCAACGGCATCGACAGGAAAATATGTAATGCCCTATTTCCTTAGTGGTTTTCTGAAGGAGCATCCTGGTATCGATTTGGTATTGGACGTATCCAATAAATCGACCGTCATTCAAAACCTTCAAAACAACGAAGTAGATATGGCCCTGGTTTCGGTGCTGCCGGAAGAAATAGAGGTGATGGAAGAGCAGCTCTTGCAGAATCGGTTGTATTTGGTAGGGAGTGAGGCCACATTCGATCCAAAAACCCCTCTGATTTACCGGGAGGAAGGATCGGCAACCCGAAAGGCTATGGATGGCTATTTCGGAAAGAATAAGGAAAGGAAAAGTCTCACATTAACGTCCAATGAAGCAGTTAAACAAGCAGTGATTGCCGGTTTGGGATGTTCAATTTTACCGCTCATCGGTATCCGAAACGAATTGATGGGCAATCAATTGCACATTATCCCATCGAAGGAATTACCCATAGTTACCAACTGGCGCCTTATTTGGTTGAAAAAGAAAAAGTTATCCCCTGTGGCCGAGGCCTATCTCCAATACATCTCTAATCACAAATATGAAATAGTTTCAAAAATGTTCGATTGGTATTTACGATTTGAGTAAATTCTACCTCTTCGTTCGGACCTAAAAAATAAATACTATGTTGCTTCGTGTAGTTGTCTTTTTGATTTTGAATTTCACAGCCTTAGGTATCGGCAGTATTTTTACTGGAAAGGGTGTACCTTCCGATTGGTATCAGAATTTAGCAAAAGCCCCCTGGACACCCCCGGGTTGGATGTTTGGTGCTGCTTGGACAACGATTATGATCTGCTTTGCTATCTATATGGCCTACCTCTGGCCACAGGTGAATAACAAAAAATTTCTCATCGCTCTCTTCGCTGTGCAATGGATTTTAAATGTATCCTGGAACCCAGTATTTTTTCAGATGCAACAGACGTTAGTAGGGTTGTTGATTATTTTGGCTTTAACTGTGGTGGTTGGTTATTTCTTGATGAGCTACCACGGCATATTAAAATATAAAACATTGCTGATAGCCCCTTATTTTATCTGGTTGCTTATCGCGACTTCCCTAAATGCCTATATCGTTTTCAAAAATTGAAGTTATAGCAACTTTTTCATAGGGGGAAGTAGGGGAGCGTTCTTATCCTGATAGCGCTCCATATCCCGAATGATTTGATCTAATAGTTCAATGGCTCTTAGAATGTGGGCGCCTTTGTTAAGCATAATACACTCCGACTTGGTGGCGATCACCGCATCGGTAATTTCCGACCTACTGGGCAGTCCCTTCTTAGCTAATTTTTCCAGTACCTGCGTGGCCCAAACGATAGGAACGTGGGCGGCATTGCAGAAAGCCAACATTTCCTTTTGAATTTCACCCAAATGATTCCAGCCGGCCTCTATGGCCAAATCGCCCCGTGCGATCATTATCCCGAACTTTTTGCATTTCATAGCCTCCAAAAGAATGGATGCCAAATTATTATATGCCTTTTGCGTTTCTATTTTGTAGACGATCCCCAATCGGTCTAAAACACCAAGTTCCTTCAGATATTCCTGAATTTCCTGTACATCTTCCTTGGTGTTCACAAAGGAGAAATTGACGATATCGGCATATTGGGCAATGAATTTGAGATCTTCCCGATCGGTTTGAGTGAGTCCCCTTAGTTCCAATTGGGAATCGGGAACGTTAATGCCTTTGTCGGCTCGTAACTTTTCTCCTTCCAAACCCGCACGGACTACTTCCAGCTCCCAATAGTCCTCTTGAATACCGATAACTTTCGACTTGATGATACCATCATCAAAATAAACCCTGTGACCCATTGCCAGGTCATTGAAGGCCTCCGGTAAGGTGCAGCCAATCTGTGCAGGAGATACTAGTGCTCCGGCTTCATTGTAAACGGCCTTTTTACCGGCTTCCTTTGATCTTAACAAGTGTAATACATCGCCTTTTTTTAATCGTATTGAGCCTTTTAGCGGTCCTGTTCTAATTTTAGGACCACCGATATCCATGGCAATCGCTGTTTCAGTACCCAAAACGTCATCGGCTTCGCGAACATTTTTTATCATCTGTAGCCACATTTCCGGACCATCGTGGGCGCAATTGAGACGGGCCACATCCATACCTTGTTGAATCATATCTCGTACTAGGCTCTTGTCTTCAGCAGCTTGAGAAGGCAAGGTAACCATGATACGTTGTTGCCGTGATTTGGGCTCTTCACCAAACAATGTTGTAGCATTCCGAACAGATAGCTTTTCACTTTGTTTTATGGTTAGTTTCGGAGTGGAGGGTTTTTTCTTGTGACTACCAGTAAGTTGATGTAAGTAGTATTGAGAACTTAACAAGCTGGCTTCGGTATGTGCTTCAGCACGTGCTAGTCTGGACAATCCTAGATACCCCAACTTATGTTGTAATTCCCGAATGTCCTTCGAACGAAGGGTTAAATAATGAATTAGGTTTCGGGCGCTTTTTCGATGGGTTTTATGAACGTCATTCCAGTACTGTGCATGTTTTTTTTCTTCAGAATAAAGAAAATCCACCAGATCATCTATCTGCTCCTGAATGCGACGGATTTTCTTCGGGTTCATTTCACCAATTTCCACAAAGGTCATCAAAATTACAACCCGGGAGAATGACAATTCTCAGACTTTTAAAAATTGATGATTTGATACTATCCTATCCCGTCAAATACTTTAAAATTGTATCTTACAGCCTCTTTCAAACTACCCAACAGAGTGAAAAACTTCCTTTACTTATTACTAATGAGTTTTATATTCAATTCCTGCCAAGAATCCCAGCCTGCATTGAAAAATTTTAATGAATACCCAACTGCCGAAAATGAATCGCTTTGGACCGATTATACCAAGCGTAAAACAACCTTTAAAATGTGGTCCCCAACGGCAGAACGCATTCGTCTTAATTTATACGATAACGGCGACCGAGGTACTCCCTTCGAAACGCATTACCTAGAGAAAGGAGAACATGGGGTGTGGAAGAAAACCTTAACAGGCGATTGGAAAGGCACTTATTATACGTTTCAAATCCGCGTAAACGAAGAATGGTTGCAGGAAACCCCTGGAATCTATGCCCAAGCGGTAGGTGTGGATGGAGAAAGGGCTATGGTAATCGATTTAAAGGATACTAATCCTGATGGTTGGGAGAACGATAAAGGCCCTTCAATGCAATCCCCCAACGAAGCCATCATCTATGAAGCTCATGTACGAGACTTAAGTATCCATCCGAATTCAGGGATTACCCATAAAGGAAAGTTTTTGGGGCTTTCCGAAAAAGGAACCAAAGGCCCTAAAGGGGTTACCACGGGTCTAGATCATATAAAAGAATTAGGGGTGACCCATGTACATTTATTGCCATCATTCGATCATTATTCCATCAATGAACGAAAATTGGATAGCGCCCAATACAATTGGGGATATGATCCTAAAAATTATAATGTCCCGGAAGGATCTTATGCCACGGATCCTTCGAAAGC
>CAZOSF010000087.1:0-2427 GCA_964582415.1 uncultured Alteromonas sp. | reverse complement strand
GGATTGAAAATCAACATTCCAAAAATGCCCCTGGTCACCGCTTTTAGTGATGATATTCGGGATGGATTAAAAGGATCTGTGTTCGAAGAAATGGACACTGGATTTATTAGTGGTAAACCTGGAATGGAAGAATCCATCAAGTTTGGAGTGGTAGGATGTATACAGCATCCCCAAATAGCCTATGAAAATGTGAACTATTCAAAAGCTCCTTGGACTTTAGAACCCTGGCAATCGATTGCCTACGTAAGCTGTCATGACAATCATACCCTGTATGATAAGTTGGAAATTTCACGACCAGATGCTACCCCTGAAGAGCGTATTGCCATGAACCAATTGGCCATGGGTATCGTGATGACTTCACAAGGAATTTCCTTTCTCCATGCAGGAGGGGAGATGTTGCGAACCAAAGGGGGCGATCATAATTCCTACCGTTCTCCCGATGCCGTCAATCAAATAGACTATGATCGGAAAAACGTTTATAAATCGGTCTTTGAGTATTATAAAAACCTAATCAGCTTAAGGAAACAGCATCCTGCCTTTCGAATACCTAGTTCCGAAATGGTGCAAAACCATTTAAATTTTGAACCTGGAGAAGCGGGGGTTGTTATTTACAATTTAGTCAATCATGCCAATGGGGATACCTGGAAGAACATCAAAGTGATTTACAATGCCAGAACCACACCTTATCAATATACCCTTGAGGATTCTTGGAAAAAGGCAGTTTGGGAAAATGTGTTTTATGCCAATCCCAAGGAAGTGGTCAACGGGTCGATTGAACTTCCCGCATTGGCCATGACAGTAGTAATTCAAGAATAATTGAAGTTCTCCAAATGATATTGAAATACGCACTTCCCGTACTTATTTTCTTTTTAATAACTGCTTGTCAGAATACGGAAACCACACCGCCGATTGAGGCCGGTGTTTCTGAGGCGTTGGCCAACTTTCGAAAACAGCAAGTAGATTCCATTTTATATGATCTGAGTTTTGAGATACCTTCACAACTAACAGACAGTATTCCGGCAAAACTCAAACTATCTGTATACTTAAAAAAGGTAGGGGCTGCGCTGATTTTAGACTTTCAGCCGAATCACACCTTTCCCTCAAAAGGGACAGTGAATGGTGCCGAAATGAATTTTCCGCTTGAAAATGAACATTTTGTCATCCCTGCAAACTTGCTCAAGGAGGGAAACAATGAGATTCAAATTGATTTTATTGCAGGAGAGCGATCATTGAACCGAAACAAAGAGTATTTGTTTACCCTTTTGGTTCCGGACCGTGCCCGTACCTTGTTTCCTTGTTTCGACCAACCGAATTTGAAAGCCCGTTACCAATTGGAAGTAACCACTCCCAACGAATGGAGAGTATTGGGGCCGTCAAAATTAGAAGAGGAGAAAAAGGAAGGAGATCAAACAATTTATCGGTTCGGAATTTCGGAACCCATGAGTACCTATCTCTTTTCCTTTGTGGCAGGAACTTTTGAAGAAGTGAGTACGGAAGTGGAAGACTTTCCCATGACCTTGTTTCATATGGAAACAGATTCGGTCAAGACGAAATTAAGTGTTCCAGAGTTATTTGAATTACACTCACAATCAAAGGATTTTCTTGAAGCGTATACAGAGCGAAATTTCCCATTTCAAAAATTGGATTTTGCCGCCATCTATAGCCATCCTTACGGCGGAATGGAACATGTAGGTGCCATTCAATATTTACAGCAATCGTTGTTTTTGGATAGTACGGCTACCGAGACCCAATACTTGGGGAGAGCAAAGTTAATTGCTCATGAAACCGCGCATATGTGGTTTGGGGATTTGGTTACTATGAACTGGTTCGATGATGTCTGGATGAAGGAAGTCTTTGCCAACTTTATGGCCGACAAAATTGTGAATCCCATATTTACGGAAGTAGATCACGAGTTACAATTTTTAACAGGGCATTATCCAACAGCCTTTGGTGTAGACCGAACCTCCGGTGCCAATCCAATACGTCAAAAACTTGAAAACCTCAATAATGCGGGCTCTTTATATGGGGCCATAATTTACCATAAGGCGCCTATTATGATGCGGCAGTTGGAGGCTTTGTTAGGGGAAGAAGCTTTCAGAAAAGGATTGGTCGAATACATTGCTAGGTATCCTTATAGAAATGCAGATTGGAACGATTTAATCGCCATTTTGGATGAGCAATCCCCCCTGAACCTAAAAAATTGGAGTGAAGTTTGGGTGAATACACCGGGCCGTCCTGTTTTTAGAGGGATGTTGAAAACGGAGGATGATAAAATAAAAACATTAGAAATCACCCAGCAAGCCGAGAGTGGAGATACTCGACTTTGGCCCCAGGTATTTCAAATCACCCTGCATTATAACGATGAGACTAAAGTTCTCACTGTTACGTCTACAGAACAAAGCACCCTGGTATCGGAAGCCATCGGAT
>CAZOSF010000086.1:7068-8219 GCA_964582415.1 uncultured Alteromonas sp. | reverse complement strand
CATTTGGCCCATATGCATATTTTCAATAATGCCATTACTCCCATGAGCAAGGCCACCTTCTATTTTGTGATTGCCGTTTTGGTGTTGATAGATATCGTTCAAAGCAGGTATCAGAAGAAAATCGACCAAGGTCTATAAAATTGTATGGGAGGTAAACTACCGGACATACAGCCACAAATACTGGCGGTAAAACTTACCCAAAAAGGGGAGCGTAGCCTTCGAAAAAGGCATCCTTGGCTCTTTTCCGATAGCCTACAGAAAATCAACAAGGATGGTAAGGCTGGTGATATTGCGGTAATATTCTCTCAAAGTGCCAATAAACCCATCGGCGTTGGCTTATATGATCCCATTAGCCCGATTCGAATCAAGCTGGTTCATTTTGACGGAGGTGCTACATTGAATCCTGACTTTTTTAATGAACGCATCGCATTCGCCTATTCCCTTCGTCTTCCACTACTGAAAACCAACACCAATAGCTATCGACTTATTTATGGTGAAAATGATGGTTTCCCGGGATTGATCGCCGATGTGTATGACACCACATTGGTCATCAAACTGTACAGCCCAATTTGGTGGCCCTATCTCAAAACAATACTTCCCATTCTGATTGAGAAAACCCAATGTACTTCCGCAGTGCTTCGTCTGAGTAGGAACCTGCAAAAGAATGCCCAAACAGGGTTCCCTGAGGAAGGCTCGGTGATATTTGGATCTTTGGAATCGGAAACCATCCTGTTTAAAGAACATGGAGTGAATTTTTCAGCCAATGTGATTAAAGGTCATAAGACCGGCTATTTCCTGGATCACCGTCATAATCGGAAACGAGTAGGGGAGTTAGCCAAAGGAAAGACCGTTTTGGATGTTTTTGCCTACGCGGGAGGTTTTTCGGTTCATGCTTTAGTTGGAGGAGCCAGGGAAGTAGTAAGTGTAGATATCAGTGAGCAAGCGCTGTCACTTGCTGTTTCCAATGCCCAGTTGAATGACTATTCCGGTATTCATACGACCCTAGCAGGAGATGCTTTTCAAATCCTGGAAGAACTGATTGCCAAAGGTAGCACCTTCGATGTGGTGGTCATCGACCCCCCGAGCTTTGCTAAAAAGGCTTCTGAAGAAACGGTAGCGTTAAAAAAATACAAGCAATTGGCACTTCTAGG
>CAZOSF010000086.1:5168-6968 GCA_964582415.1 uncultured Alteromonas sp. | reverse complement strand
CCCGCAGGTGCCAATGACTTGGTGGTGATTTTCAATAAGGTTTCCTTGGTTTCCTTTCTTTTGATTCCCAATACATACCACGCAATTAGGTTGGCTAAAATCAATGCCGTAAAAGGGTGTCCGGCCATGGCAAGCCATCGAGCTAGTTTCGGGGAAACCCAGTCGGTTGCCCAAGGGGCATTCAATAGGGTATTCCCAACGATTAAAAGAATCGGTAGCCCGATGATGCCAAAAACCATCCACACCGAGGGCAAGGATTGATTTCTATCGTGCTGTGGTTCAATTTCCTCAGGCGCGTCCACGTGAATTCGCTTTGCAATGTACTTGGCAAATAAGGGTCCACTCACAATGGCTGTGGGAATTCCTGCAATGAAGCCAAATAAAATCACCCACCCCAAGTCGGCTTTTAGAATATCGGCCACAGCTACAGGACCCGGAGTAGGGGGGATAAAGGCATGGGTAATGGCCAATCCCGCCAATAACGGAATACCATAAAGCAATAGGGACTTGCCAGATTTCCGTTGTAAGGAATAAATAAGTGGCACTAAAATGATGAAAGCTACATCAAAAAACACTGGGATGGCTACAAAGAATCCTGTCGCCATCAGTGCCCAGGAGGCTCCTTTGTCTTTGGCTTTTTTCAATAGAAACCCCGCCACCGATTCAGCACCGCCAGAATGTTCCAGGATGGCACCAAACATCGCTCCCAATCCAACGACCACCGCCACAAACCCCAAAGTGCTTCCCATTCCTGTTTGTATGGTTTCCACGATGGCCATCGGTTCCATGCCAGCCAGAATCCCAACTAAAATGCTTACGATGAGTAAAGCGATAAATGCTTGTATGCGAAGTTTCAGAATGAGAAACAACAAAACGGCAATGCCCAATGCAATACTCAAAAGCAAACTACTATCCATGGTCGTTCCAATTTGAAGTGAAGGATTCGTCGGCGTCTTTATCAATACGCTTGTAAGTATGGGCGCCAAAGGCATCCCGCTGGGCCTGGATCAAATTTGCAGAAGAGTTTGCCGTGGTAAGTCCGAACCAATAATGCAAGGCCGCTGCAAAACAGGGAAGGGCAGTACGTTGCTGGGAGGCCTCCAATAAAACTTCAGAAACGGAAGCTTCTAGTTTCTGTAATTGAGAAAATAACGATTCCTGCTTCCAAAGGGAATTGTTCTTCTGTAATCGTTCGTACCATTCCTCCAAAAGTTTAGATCGCAGAATACACCCATTGGTCCATACCCTAAGGACTTCTTTTAAATCCAAGTCCCAGTGTTCTTGTTCACTTCCTTTTTGAATAAGGTGCAACCCTTGTAAATGATTGATGTTTCGTGCAAAGGAATAGGCCAATTGCAACCGCTGGGTGTTGATGGTCACATCGAAATGGTCCAACTCCAATCCGTTTTCCAAAGCCACCCGTTCCGATTTCAACTGTGAGAGGGACCGTGCCATCAAGGCTTCTGTGAGCAATGGGGTAGGGAGGCCCCATTCCAGTGCCATCTGACTCGTCCATGTACCAGTGCCTTTCCCTTGGGCAACGTCCAACACCTTTTCTAATAAATAGTCGTCCCCATCCTGGGTTTTCAAAATCGACAACGTGGTTTCCAACAAAAAGCTTGCGGTTGCCCCTTCATTCCATTCCGATAGGAGTGCATGCATTTCTTCTTGGTTCAAAGAGGGTTTCAGTAAGGCATAAATCTCGGCCAACAATTGCATCTCACCATATTCAATCCCATTGTGTGCGGTTTTCACAAAGTGTCCGGCGCCATTGCTTCCGAAATAAGCCACACAAGGGGT
>CAZOSF010000086.1:3739-5068 GCA_964582415.1 uncultured Alteromonas sp. | reverse complement strand
ATGAAAATCATCGGCATCATAGAAGGAGAGCCCCAAAGTATGGGCCAATGCCTTTCCTACGGTGGTTTTCCCAGAACCACTCACCCCCATGATGATGAATACCTTCGCCATTACTTCGGACTTCCGAATCGGGTAGTGGGGGCACCAATTACACCGGGTTGCACACTAAATAAGGAACCGGCTAGTGGATACTGTTCCTTTTCTTCTTCCGTCATATCTACGGAGGCCGTTGTAATATAGAGGGTTTCAAAATTGGGTCCGCCGAAAGCACAACTGGTCACGTTGTGGGCAGGCACTTCAATACGATCGATCATCGCTCCAGAAAGCGGATCAAAACAGACCACAGCATTTCCATTCCATAAAGCCACCCATAATTTATCATTGGCATCGATGGCCATTCCATCAGGAAACCCTAAAGTCTCCGGAACCGTTACTACCACGCGTTCGTTGGATATCGTACTGGTAGCCTTATCGAAATCGAAGGCACGAATCACCCCTGTGGGGGTGTCTATATAATAAAAGGTGGTAGCATCTTTCGACCATACCAATCCGTTGGATATGGTAACATGTTCCAGCATCGTTGTGGCCACTCCACTGGGAGTTACCTTATAAAGCGCCCCTACGGGGTCTTTTTCTTGCAGATCCATAGAGCCCACCCATAAATTCCCATTGGGGTCGGCCTTTCCATCATTGAACCGATTCCTCGTTAGATCAGCTTCAATATCGGAAACCAAGGTAAGGGCATCGGTTTTTATGTTTTTCAAATAGATTCCATTTTCCAATGCCACCACAAAGGTAGTGTCGGTTTGAGGAACCACCGTTCCCACAAAGGAGGGAAGTTCAAAGCCAATATTGGCATGGGCTTCGGGGTTGTAGATATACACCTGTTTCGAAAGAATGTCCACCCAATAGAGCTTTTGGGAAGCAAGGTCCCAAAAGGCGCCTTCTCCCAATTGGGCTGGAATTTGGAGTTCCAAATCGACCTTACGAGGGGATTCGATTTCTTCCGATTCGATCGTTTCCATCGGGTTTTTTTGCTTACAGGAAAGGACTAAAAATAACCCTAAAACACTGATAAAAAATGGGTTGAGACGCATGCTTGGGATGTTAAATTTCTGTTGATTCCCTTTTTAAATTGAAAAAAGAATTTAAATTTAAACCTTTCAAAGGCATATGTGCAAATAATAAACAGACGATTATGTCCAATTCGAACACACATAAAAAGCATGCGGATTTTCAGAGCAACTACCGACGCTCTTTCAATTTCGGACGCACCTTGAGAAAAGATAAATGGGTTTTGAATGAGCAGGGGGAACTTATCTTGAAACT
>CAZOSF010000086.1:0-3639 GCA_964582415.1 uncultured Alteromonas sp. | reverse complement strand
CGATCGGGTGAAAACCTAATTAGTGGGGCGCCAGGGCTTTCTTCTTACGGGCGGCTCGATTGCTCAATAAAATCAATACCACCGATAGGGCACTGCACACCATAAAGCCAATAAATACCGGTAAAACACTAGTGTCTATAAATCTTCCAATATAGGTACTTATCGGAATGGCAAGTATCGTAGAAAAGAAGCCTGTTATCGCTGCAGCCATTCCTGCTATATGTCCCATGGGTTGCATGGCCAAGGCCCGCAGGTTTCCAAAGAGAAACCCGATGGCAAAGAACTGGACCGCAAAAAAGGTCATTAAAATCCAAATAGGAGGATTGATGCCGTTGGAAAACAACACTACATATAAGGTAGATACTCCAAAGAATCCCCAAATGGCGGTAGTCACCATACGCTCCATGCCAAATCGTACCACAAACGACCCGTTGGTAAAAATGGCCAAGCCAATAGCGATGGAGAGTCCCGCAAAAATGAGGGGGAACTCTTCTTTGAGTCCGTATTGCAAATGAAAGATTTGTTGGGAACCACTTAGGTACACCATAAACGCCCCAAAAACCAATCCAGAGGTAAAGGTATAGCCCATGGTAGAGCGTTCCCGCAACACCTGTTTCAGTCCGTCCCAAAACAAATGCGTGGTAAACGGAATGCGTTTCTCTACATTTAAGGTTTCCTTTTGCCGTTTCCAGAACCAGAGGCAAACCAAAGCGCTAAAGCCCAATTGCACGTAAAAGATGCCTTGCCACGTATAATGGTCCAATACCAATTTTCCTGCTGCCGGTGCCACAATAGGCACCAATAAAAACACCACCGTTACAAAAGAGAGAATACGCGCCATATAGTCGCCTTCGTACATATCGCGAATAATGGCAATACTTATGGTTCGGGGTGCCGAGAGTCCGATGCCTTGTAAAATGCGCCCAAAGATCATCCACTCCAAACTTTCCGAATACACACAGATAAAACTGGCAACCAGAAAGATGATGAAACCCAGGTAGACAATAGGCTTTCGTCCCGTGGCATCAGAGATAGGTCCCATGACGAGCGGACCAATACCCAGTCCCAAGAAAATCATGGTGATGATCAGCTGGTTATCGGCTGGATTCTGGGTTCCCAAGGTGATACCAATCACATCCAAAGCGGGTAGGAGGGCATCGATGGCCAAGGCCACGACCGACATAAGCGAGGCCATCAGGGCGATGAATTCGAATTGGGACAGCGAATGGTTTTTCAGCATGCTCAAAAGTAGGACTTATTCTGAAATGCCTTTATCCTTTTCAATTTAAGTTTTTGTAAAAGTTACGAGGTAGACATCTCTGTAAAAAAGCGCTTACAAAACCTAACATTGGTCATAGTAAATGGGAGGGAAGCGATATATTTTTACTATCTTAAATGTTCTAACTAACGACTTTCATTAAACTTCAGACCCTATGAAAATTTTCGATAACAAACACATCAAAAATGTTGTTCTGGTAGGCGCTCACGACACCGGAAAGACGACCTTGGCCGAGACCATGCTCTTCGAGGCCGGATTGATTAACAGAAGGGGAACAGTAGAGCAAAAAAACACTGTCTCCGACTATCATGAAATCGAACAAGAACGCGGAGCCTCCATCTTCGCGACGCCCTTGCACACCGAATGGAGAAACTACAAAATCAACATTATCGACACCCCTGGATTGGACGACTTTATTGGGGAAATCATTTCCTCGATTCGTGTGGCCGATACCGTAGTGCACGTATTGAGTGCCGAGCATGGTGCCGATATTGGAACTGAAATTATCTGGGACTTCGTAGATAAATATCGTAAGCCTACGGTATTCGTAATCAACAAGTTCGATCACGAAAAGTCCAACTTCGACCAAAGTGTGCAAAGCTTGCAACGCTTGGTAGGGAATAACGCCATTTTGGTGCAGTATCCTATTAAATTGGACGGTGCCAATGCAATCGTGGACGTGCTGAAAATGAAGTGCTACAAATTTGGTCCCGAGGGTGGAAAACCAGAAAAAGTGGCCATTCCAGATTCTGAAATGGAACGTGCCGAACAACTGCACAATGAATTGGTAGAAAAAGCCGCCGAGAATGACGAGGACTTGATGGAATTGTACTTCGACAAGGGTACCTTGAACGAAGATGAAATGCGTCAAGGAATCAAGCTGGGCATGTTGAACCACGACTTGTTCCCAGTATTTACAACTTCTGCCTTGTTGGATATGGGTAGCGGACGTTTGATGGGCTTTATCGACAATGTGGCTCCAAGCGCTTCCGACCTGAATCCGGAACAAAGTGTAGAAGGAGAATTGGTAGAACCCAAAGTGGACGCTCCTACGACTTTATTCGTGTTCAAAACCTTATTCGAACCCAATTTAGGACAGGTAACCTTCTTTAAGGTAAAATCTGGGGAGGTGAAATCCAATGATCGTTTGTACAACCAACGCACGGGGGAAACCGAGGTGTTGAACAACTTGTACATCATGGACGGTAAGACTAAAAATGCGGTAGACAAGCTCACCGTTGGGGATATCGGAGCCACCACAAAGCTGAAAGGCACCGAAACCAATGATACCTTGGCCGCTAAGATGTCTGGACCAACCATTAAACCGATTCAATTCCCACAATCCCGTATGGAAAAAGCGGTGAGTGGCAACAGCAGTAGTGAAGAGGAAAAACTAAACGAGGCTTTGAAACGCATCCACAGTCAGGATCCTACCATCACATTGCGTTATGATCCCGAAACCCACCAAACCATTGTGGGCTGCCAGGGAGAATTGCATTTGTCTGTTTTGGAATGGCAATTGGAAAACATCTATAATGTAAAAGGCAATTTTGAAGCGCCACGCATTTCGTATCGAGAAACCATTCAGCGTTCTGCGAATGCCAATTACCGACACAAAAAACAATCCGGAGGGGCTGGACAGTTTGCCCAGGTACACCTTAAGATTGAACCGTATTATGAAGGTATGGGAGAGCCCGAAGGCTTTAACATTCGCGGAAAAGAAGAAATCGAATTGGATTGGGGCGGAAAATTGATTTTCTACAACTGTATTGTAGGAGGTGTTATCGACAGCCGTTTCTTGCCATCGATTTTAAAAGGTGTCTTGGAAGTGATGGAACAAGGGCCATTGACCAAATCGTATGCCCGTGACATTCGTGTGATGGTATATGACGGAAAAATGCACCCGGTAGACTCCAATGATATTTCCTTTAAGATTGCGGGAGCAACAGCCTTTAAGGATGCCTTTAAACAAGCCAATCCTAAACTATTGGAACCTGTGATGGATGTGAGCATTAAGGTACCTGAAAATGTGGTGGGGAATGTAATGACCGAATTACAAGCCCGTCGTGCCATGATTCAGGGAATCAACAGCGAAGATAATTATCAGATCTTACGTGCGTTGATGCCGAAAGCCGAGATGAGCGATTTCTCATCGAAGTTACGATCCGTTACACAGGGGCGTGCCAATTTTACTTCTAAGTTTGCCAAGTACGAAGCCGTACCCACGCACATACAGAAGGAATTGGTTGCCATGAATGAAATGTTGGAAGAAGCCTGATAAGGGGAGAGAGCTTCCAGCAAAAGAAAAGCCACATCTTGAAACAGAGGGATGTGGCTTTTCGATTATAGTATTTTCTATT
>CAZOSF010000085.1:0-8306 GCA_964582415.1 uncultured Alteromonas sp. | reverse complement strand
AAGCCATCACATTTGGAAAAAGGTTACCAATAAAATTAAGCATATCTTAAACGCTAAATAATTTCGTACAAAGCAAATTGTAATGACCGAAAAGCCTACCATTTCTGTAGTGATAGCTTGTTATAATGACGGCGAGTACATTGGTATGGCTGTCGATTCGGTAAGAAGGCAAAGTTATCCCAATATTGAATTGGTGGTGGTGGATGATGGTTCGGATCAGTATACAAAGGGAAAACTGAAAGGTCTGGAACATCAAATCGATATTCTATTGGTGCAAGAAAACCTTGGGGTTTCTGCGGCAAGGAATAGGGGTATCGAAGTAGCTAATGGAGAATATGTGTTTGTTTTGGATGGCGATGATTATATAGAGTCCACCTTAATTGAAAAGGCGGTTCATCAAATGGAGGCCTTGCCTAACACGAAAATAGTTTCATGTTGGGCTCGACGATTCCAGGATGACAAAACGGTAGAAGTTTTGAAACCAAAAGGCGGAACAGAAAAAGACTTTCTAATTACAAATTGTGCTTTGGGAACTTCAATGTATCGAAAATCAGACTTGCTGGAAATAGGGGGGTACGATGTTAGTATGATGGATGGATTCGAGGATTGGGAGTTGAATTTGCACCTCTTAAGCAAAGGAGGAACGGCCATCGTTTTAAATGAAGCTTTATATAATTACCGAATTACCAAAAACTCTAGAAATGAAAAGGCGAAAAGGACTCCTTATGACATTATAGAATACATATATTTAAAGCATTCTTCCACCTTCTTAAGGCATTATGATGTGGGAATCAATCGTCTTATTTTTAAGATAAAGCAAGAACAACAAGCTAAACTTCGAGTTATTCGAAGTAAAGAATACAGATTGGGCACCTTCCTATTATTTCCCTTTCGATTGTTTGGAATAAAAAGATCATGAGATATGGCACATCTTCCCCTAGTCTCTATTATCGTTCCAAATTACAATCATGCTCCCTATCTTGAACAGCGATTGGAAAGCATTTATACGCAGACTTACCAGGAATATGAAGTGATCTTATTGGACGACTGCTCGTCCGACAATAGTTTTTCATTGCTAGAGCGCTATGCATCCCATCCCAAAACAAAATGTTTAATTCGTAATGAAAAAAATTCAGGGACACCATTTAAACAATGGGTAAAAGGACTTGAAATGGCCTCTGGGACCTATATCTGGATCGCTGAAAGTGATGATTTTGCAGCTACGTATTTTCTTGAAAAGACCGTGTCCTATTTTTCCAACGAACCTAAGTTGCAGTTGGTGTATACCGATTCTACTATTGTTGATGAGAAAGGAAATTCTATTGGTGTATGGAGTACTGAAAAAAATAAATACTTTCAAACAGATCGTTGGAACCACGATTACATCAATAATGGCATTGATGAGTTTGTTCATTTTCTAATCTATCGAACAACAATTAACAATGCCAGTGCAGTTGTGTTCAAAAGGGAAACAGTTTTAAATGGTGGTTTCCAAAATGAATTACAGAAATTCAGAAATGTAGGAGACCTTTTCACCTATTCCGTACTCTGTTTAAATGGTAAAATTGGGTATCATTCAGAGGCTCTAAATTTCTATAGGGAACATAGTCAAAATTTAACTGCTGCTAATAAACAATCTGGGTTATTATACAGAGAACGATTGGAATGCTTTGCAACTATATTTCAGCTAATTTCCCCTAAGGCCCTGGAGGAGAACAACTCAAGGGAATTGTTGCAAAAAGGATGTTTATTTGTTCTTCATAAAAACCTATTTATGCTCTTGAAGTTTCATGATTATGAAACTTTAGAAAAGTATCTTGTTTCATCGAAAAGATTGGGACTATTAGGTCCGTTCCAGGTTTTCTTTTTATCAAGTTTGATTCGACTTTATAAAATTCCATTACCCTTATCCAAAAAGATAATTAATCGAATTCTAAAAAAGTATTTTTTAGGAAAATCATTACAACATACAAACCAGAATTGACCATGACAATAAAAGACAGCGTTAAGCAATGGCTCAATAAACTTCCACACGTGCGTAGTTTATACGCAGAAAACATTACATGGAAAAAATATAGTCGTGTGCCACCAGGCCACTTTTATTCCCCTGTCGTAAATTATGAAGAGCTTACCGGGCGAGCATCCAAAATTTGGAAAGAGCAGGAATCGCAGGAGTTAAACGGTATAAACTTGAATAGTGAGAATCAAACCCTATTATTGAATTCTTTTAAAGAGTATTATACTGAACTTCCTTTTACGGCAGAAAAGCAAACACACTTACGCTATTATTTTGAAAATAGTTACTATTCGTACACCGATGGCATTGTTCTTTATAGCATGATGCGAAAATTTCAGCCAGCAACGATTATCGAAGTTGGGTCTGGTTTTTCTTCTGCCTTGATGATGGATGTGAACCAGCTTTTTTTTAAATCCGAAATTCAGCTAAAATTTATCGAACCTTATCCAAGTCGTCTCATCAATTTAATAGGTTCGACACCACCATCACATGTTTCTGTTCTGCAAGAAAATGTTCAAGATATTCCAATTTCATTTTTTAAAGGCTTAAAAGCGAATGATATATTGTTCATAGATAGCACCCATATTGTAAAGACGGGAAGTGACGTAAATTATTTGTTATTCGAAATATTACCTGTACTCCCTAAAGGGGTGTTCGTTCATATTCATGATATATTTTATCCGTTCGAATATCCAAAAGCATGGGTTTTTGGTGGGCGAAATTGGAACGAAACTTATTTTTTAAGATCTTTCTTAATGTACAATAACCAATTTGAAATTATTTTATTTAGTGATTATATGCATCGGTTCCATAGGGAATCTTTTGGCGATCTACCTTTAGCCTACAAAAATACTGGTGGAAATTTATGGATTAGAAAGTGTTGATCCATGCCGATTTAAATTACTTTGAATGTGTCCAAGTAGGGGATATGAAAGCCAAGGATTGTATATCTTGTGCCAATTGAAATAAACCATGAAAATACTTTATATCTATGATTCTATGCCAGAAACCTATCAAAACTACCTATGGGGGGTTTTGGAAAATCTGGGCAATTATCATGAAGTTAAAAGTTTGTCTTATAAAAAACATCCAAAAGCTGATTTTGTAATGGATTTTCATGGTTGGAGAAGAAAAGCCTTCACGCTTTTGAGAAAATTACGGCTGGTAAGAAATGAACGGCTTGATCTGCAATGGATGGCATCTTTTGACTTGGTGCATTTACAGCATTCTTATCTATTTCCTAAACTAAAAGGGCTGTTGAATATCCCCGCTGGTAGCCGTCCCTTGATTTGCATTACATTGAGAGGGGGTGATACCTATGTAAAGCCACATATGTCTGAAAAATGGCGAAGATTTTACAGAGAAAGTAATGGATGGATAGATTCCTTTGTAGTGATGAGCGAGCATCAGAGAGACTACTTGAGACGCTGGGGTATTGAGGAAAATAGAATTGAAGTCATACCCATTTCATTTGGTAAACCAGAAGATCTTAGAGCTAAGTCTCCGAACAAAGAAATTTTAAGGTTGGTTTCGGCATTCCGAATGTGCTGGGAAAAGGACATCGCGCGTCATTTGGAATGTGCGAAATATTTGAAAACGAAAGGCATTCCATTTCAATATGATTTTTATGGTGACGGCCCCGATTTAGACCAACTTTATTTTTTAAGATCACAAATGGGGTTGGAGCAAGAAGTTCGGGTTTTAGGAAAAATATCGAATGCAGAATTCAGAAACGTTTTGCCGTCTTATGATTTTTTGATGCAACTTAGTCGGTCAGAGTCATTAGGGATGTCGGTGATCGAATCACAGACGTTGGGAGTTCCGCCAATAGTCTCCAATGAAGGCGGCCTTCCGGAGGTTGTGAGGCATTTTGAAACAGGTTGGGTGTGTGATTTGGCGTCTACCAATGCCATTTTGGACGAAGCAATAAAGGTGTGGAAAGATGAATCGCTTTATCGGCAATATTCAGAGCGGGCTCGATTATTTGCAACAGAGCGATTTTCTTTAAAGAAAGAATTGTCCCATTTAAACGCATTGTATGAGCGACTTGCCTCCAGATAAGATAAAAGTTGCTGTGGTGATGACAGTGAAAAATGAAGAACGCATACTGTCTGCCAATCTTCAATACCATTTGGCCATTGGGGCGCAACATCTCTTTGTCTATTTTGATGCTACCACCGATTCCGGTAAGGCCTCCCTTTCCGGACTTCCGAACTGTAGCGTTTTCGACTCTGTAGCTTCCGAGCTCTATGCGGAGGATGTGGCTCTGGAAAAATTTACTTCCCAAGCTCAAGAGCATCATACCGCAAGACAATGCTTAAATACCTATGATGCTTTTTTGAAGTGTCGGGAGATGGGTATCGATTGGTTGATTTCCCTCGATGCCGATGAATTGGTGGCGACCGATTTAAACGAACCTTCCCATTTGCCCTCCTTTTTTGCGAACCTGCCTCCTGCTACGGAAGTAGTGCAATTGCAAACCTTGGAATTTCTTCAGGACAAAAGGTCGTATTCCAATGTATTTGCAGAAGGGGAGTGGTTTAAGGCAACCTCCAGTTACCCAAGTAGGTTTGAACGAATCCTAAAGAATTTTTACAATCCATTTACCAAGAAACAGCAACGATTTAATTATTGGTATGGCCAGCATCTTGGAAAGGCCGCCATTCGCGTGGACCGGGACCTCATTCCTCATAATGTGCACAAGTTTCGCTTGCGCAATGGGCATCGACCCAATACCCTAAAAAAAGGCCATATTTTGCATTATCATGCTTACGATGCCCAGGATTTCATTAAAAAGTTTACGAATTTTTCCAATCATCCGGATACCTTTTTATCTGGTAATCGAGTGGAAAGCATCAAATTGCTTCTGAGGGATATTGTTAATAGCGCTGGACTTTCTCAAGATGAATTGGAACAGTATTTTGCAGACCATCTCATGTTTCAGGCTTCTGAAATTCAAAAGCTAAAGAAGAATACCTATTGGGGATTCATCAAGCGATCACAACCTGCAATAGTAAAAGTAGTGTCTGTTACCAAGACCCTTGTATCAAAATTGGAAGAAGAATGAAGCTGCATTATTATATCCCTGAAGGCGGTGGTTCCAATTTTGGAGATGAGTTGAATCGCTATCTTTGGCCCCACTTTCTGCCCAATTTTTTCGATGATGATGAAAAGGAGGTCTTCTTCGGGATAGGGACTATATTGAGAGCCGCAAAAAAGCAGTATCCTCATTCCAACATCTTGGTTTTCGGTTCGGGCGCCCATGCGGAAAGTCAAACCACAGAATCCAATTTCAAGATTTACTTCGTTCGCGGTCCTTTATCGGCCAAGGCTATGGGATTATCACAAGAAAAGGCCATTACCGATCCTGCAATACTCACACCCTTGATGTTTCCTATGACTGAAGTAGGTAAGAAGTATTCATGCTCCTACATGCCTCATTTTAGTGTAGGGAATCCCATTTATCGACAAGTTATGGAAGAGATGGGGATTCATTACATCGATCCGATGGATCCTGTACCCTCGATTTTGGAGCGAATCAATGCCTCCAAACTGCTCATTACGGAAGCCATGCATGGAGCGATTTTGGCAGACGCCTATCGCATTCCCTGGGTTCCCGTTGCCTCCTATGCTTCTTTTAATTATTTTAAATGGAAAGATTGGTCGGCATCTGTTGGTGTTTCCCCAAAAATATGGACCCTACCCAGGTTTTACCCCAATGATCCGAAATGGAAGGTTTTTATCAAACAGAAACGATGGTCGTGGATCTTTCGGGGCATAAGGAGAAACTCGGCTTTTTTAAGTAAGGATACTAAGCTAGAAGAGCTACAGGAGCGTCTTCTTAACGAGATTGCTTCCTTAAAATTGGAATACGAATCATGAGTGCCAGGAAATTGAAGATCGTTCTATTTGATGGGAATCTACACCCCCCTTCCTTTATTCGGAGGTTGGCTGAGAAATTGGCAGCGAACCATCATGTGGCTATCATGGGATTTGCTGGCACACCCGCGTCCATACGGGGAGTTCGGTACTTGAATTGCGGAAGTGCTTCCCAACCTGTTAAGCTCATGCTACTTGCGTTTGGTTGGGCTTTTAAAGCGATGTTTTTGAAAGGAAGGTGGCAGCCCTTGTCCAGGTGCCTCAAAGCTTCTTTTTCCAAGAATTGGCCGGCACTGCAATCCCTTTCCTTGGATGTCTCTCTCCAACTTTTTGCCCCTGATATCGTACACCTGCAATGGCCCTCCTTGTTGCCGTGGATGGAACCTTACAAGACAAAACGAAACTTTGCCATGGTATTAAGTCAGCGGGGATATCAAATCAATGTTCGCCCCTTTACCGACAGGGAAAACAGAAACTATTTAGCAGGCTGGTATCCGTATTTGGACGGATTTCATTCGGTGGCCAAGGCCGTAGCAGAAAAGGGGGATTTGCTTTATAATGACGAGGCGAAAATCGACCGTGTAGTATACTCAGGTTTTAAACTGGAAACCCTACCATTTATCGACCAATATTCGAAAAAAAAGCGATTGAAGATTTTATCTGTGGGTCGGCCTCATTGGATAAAAGGTTATTCCTATGCCTTGGAAGCCATGAATGGATTGAATGGGAAGGGGATGGACTTCCAGTATACAATTATTGGGGCGGAAGGTGATGAAGAGTTGCTCTATATCAGACATGCCTACGGGTTGGAGGATAAGGTGGAATTTACAGGGCGTATCTCACAACAGGAGGTCTATGATTATATGAAGTCCGCCGATGTACTTTTACTTTCTAGTTTGGAGGAGGGAATCGCCAATGTGGTGATAGAGGCCATGTTCTTGGGCTTGCCGGTGATTAGCACCCAATGTGGTGGTCTGGCAGAGTTGATTTCTGACGGGCAATCTGGATGGCTGGTGCCAACACATGATTCGGATTCTCTGGAAAGGGCCCTACTGCATTTTCAAAAGCTACCGTTGGAAGAACTTGAAAGGGTTCGTCTTGAAGCCAGAAAAAAGGTGGAAGCACAGCACTCGATGGAAAGAATGGTCGCCGATATGGAAGAGTTGTATCAATTAGTAATTAACAATTAGTAATTAAAAATTCTGTTTTCAGTTCTGTTTTGTTGGTTGTCTGTTTTTTTTGACTTCTGTACCTTTAACAATCTTCAAATAACCAAGTCAATATGTCCAATCGAACACCGATAATTCCGATCGCCCCTACATTCTACAAAACAGACGGACCGGCCGAATGGGATTTGAAGGCTATTTGTGTGTTTGTGGCAATTGGTTTTTTTTTGGACCGAGACACTTTTTATACCAACCAAAAAGTAGTACCTCCCGCGACTTCCTATGACCTAGATTTCGAAAATCGATTGAAAGTCGAAGAACGTTATTTTCAGTGGGAATACCGCCCACGCACTATTTCTTTCGAGCGTGCACTTTCCGAATTCACCGAATTATTTGAGTCCATCATCGACGAACAGGTTTCTGATAAAACAGTGATCCTTCCGCTGTCGGGAGGACTCGATAGTCGATCGCAGGCGGTGGCGTTGAAATATTTGGGAAAGGAAGTGCATAGTTACAGCTACGAATTTGAAGGGGGCTATAAGGAAACTTCCATTGCTAAAAAAATTGCAACTGCCTGTCACTTTCCGTTCGAATCCTTTCAAATCGGCTCGGGCTACCTTTGGTCTTGTGTGGAAGAACTCGGGGCCATCAATGGCTGCTATAGCGAATTCACCCATCCGCGTCAAATGGCGGTAAAATCGGAAATCGGAAAATTAGGTGATGTTTTCAGTTTAGGTCATTGGGGCGATGTATTATTTGATAGAGGAGTGCCGGAAGGGATTTCGGAGGATGCCTTTCCTGCGTATATTGAAAAAAAGATTGTCAAGAAAGGAGGCAAGGAATTAGCAAGCGCTTTATGGAATGCGTGGTCCTTGGATGGAGATTTCGAAACCTATTTAAAGCAACGTCTCCATGCCTTGTGGCAAGACCTTCCCCTGCAAAATCTGAGTGCAAAAATGCGCGCCTTTAAAAGCTTGTATTGGGCACCCCGTTGGACATCTACCAATCTTTCCATATTTGCTGCTGTAAAGCCCATTACTTTGCCCTATTACGACAATAGGATGTGCGAATTTATCAATACCCTACCGGAAGAGTATCTAGCCGATAGAAAAATTCAAATCGCCTATATCAAGAAACGGAATCCTCAGGTGGCAAAAATAACATGGCAAGGACAAAAACCATTCAATCTTTACACGTACAAACGCAACAAACCGCCCTTTAATTTACCCTATCGGATTATGAAT
>CAZOSF010000084.1:0-8528 GCA_964582415.1 uncultured Alteromonas sp. | reverse complement strand
AACGCCATTTCCTTTTAGATCAACAGAGACCGTAAAGGCTGTTTCCATTGGATCGGTATTGTTCCCCACCATCAGATTGAGGTCCAAATCTTTACATCTTGATTCGGTAAGTGGCGCACAAATCAATCCGCGTCCATGGGTCGCCATAAAATTGATCATCTCCGGAGTCACCTTTTCGGCTGCCGCCACAAAGTCACCTTCATTTTCTCTATCCTGATCATCTACAACGATGATAACCTTTCCTTGTTTGATGTCTTCAATGGCTTCTTCTATCGTATTCAAATGAATCATGGTGCCGTTTTCAGTGCTGATCATGGTTTTTAAATTTCAAGGGCAAAGATAGTGAAACAAAGTGGGATAGGAGGGTGGAAATTGTTTGGGGATTACTTTTCCTCAGACTTGATTTCATGTCCATAACCCTTATTCTTCAATTCTCGAATTACCGCTTTTCGGACTTCTTGGGAATGTTCCGATTCATCAAAATTATTCAAGATTTCCAATAGCTGCTGTGGAGTTCTGGAGAGAACATAGGCTTTTTCCGACTGCGTGAGGAGTATCAACTCTTCCGGCTCCTTATTTTTATTTTTATTCAAGAATTTGAAACGCTGAAAGAAAGCGTCCAAATCGAATATTCCTTGATCGGTTGTAGCACGATAGGTAAGCCAAACTCCTAAAGGAAGCATTATTATGGTACTGATCCAACTCGCCAGAATAGGGTTCATTGTGCCATCTTCTGCACTATTTTCGGCAAATATGCCAATGAAATGATAGGCTAAGAACAACACGATAGCCACCACCATGGGCAATCCCATTCCTCCTTTTCGTATGATGGCACCTAAGGGAGCTCCCACAAAGAAAAGAATGATACAGGCAATAGCCAAAACATACTTCTTGTGTAAAGCCATCTCATGTTTGTTCAAAGATTTGGTCCGAACTTTATAGTTGTCTTTTTTGCCATTTAGGGCATCGATAGTACTTCGGGCATTGTCGACTGCGGTAGCAAGAATTAGGGTTTGTTCTTTTTGGTCGAACAAATCCATAAAATCGCTTCCTGGCTGAAGGGTGCGTTTTTCTGTATACAAGGAATCGGCAAATTGGGTCATCCCTGTTCTGAAATACATGTTTCCTGTAAATAATTGGATATCCTTAGAGTAGTCATCGGAAAGTCTTTCGATTTCCGGGATGAGCTCACTAATCTTATACATATTGTGATTGGCCAGCTCATTTTCTTTGTCGATATCGGTATCGTTCAGGGCCGTTAAATCGATGTTGATGGTGTATTCTTCAAAATAGCTCTTAGCAAACGGTTTGTTAATCCGTTCCTTGACCCCATTATCCAACTGAATGTCTTCATAATAATTCCCGTTCCGAAGCACCAAGGAGAGGGTGTTGGAATCTTCAGATCCTACCAATTCACCAGTTTCTGCAACGATAACGGTAGTGTTTTCACTCGGACTTTTCGGATTTTTCTTATGAATGATGATATCACGCAAGTATTGTTCCCTATCACCAGACTTTTCTGCTACCTTTATGTTAAAGTCATCACCAATACTGCTAAACTGCCCTTCAACAATAGCCATGGACGGACGTAATTGTGAGATGTTCCGTCTAAGGTTTTGCCATTTATATTCGGAATAGGGAATGATATTATTGGCAAATAAGAAAGCTACGACTGCGAGGGCACCAATAAATACCATCAAACTTCGCATGGCGCGTTGCAGGGAGATGCCGGTCGATTTCATGGCGGCAAATTCGTATTTCTCTGAAAAGCTTCCGAAGACCATCAGAGAGGTCACCAAAACGGTGAGCGGCAAAACCAAAGGAATCAATCGAGGGGACACATACCAAAGGAATTTTAAGATAATCCATACGTCCAAATCTCTTCCTGCCAGCTCGGAGATATAAAGCCAGATCGTTTGTAGGACGAAGATGAACATTAAAATAATGAAGACGCTGATAAACGTCTTCAGGTAGGTGGCTAATATGTACCGATCGAGTATTTTCAAGCGACCTAATTCAATCGATTGATATAGTAGCCGTCCCGTTCGTATTTTGCTTCATCAAAACTGAACAGCGTTTCAGACAACGGCTGGTTTGTTTTGAAGCTGTTTACAGTAAGCGTATATTGGGTTCCATTATCGTCTATCTGGATGAGACGATAGATGTGTTTTGTTTGGGCATCGATTCCTAAAAGGATATTTTTAATCTCCGCTTTTGAATCGATAGGGGTAAGCTTTACGTACTGTATTTTACGCCCCTTCACGTTCTGGGTGATATCCATTTTGTAGGTATAGCCTCTTTCATAGAAGGTGAGGAGTTTTGATGGGGTGATTTCCTTCTCGTCGTTCGGGTTGTATTTGGAAATCGTCACTTCTTCATCTTCAGGAACCACCGTATATAATTTCTTTCCATCGAAAATACGGGTGCTTCCCAGCATGTTAAGCACATACTTTTCCCCCGAAATGGTCACATCACCACGGGTTTCTTGGTTCACATTTTCTTTTTCGTTGGTGAGGTTCCATTTGAAGTCGATTACAATATTGTCGTAACTACGAACCTTGGCAGAAACCTCGTTCAATAGTTTCTTAGCATCCTGAGCGTAACCAATGGTCAAGCAAAAAAGTGCTGCAAATAGTAATGTTGTTGTTTTCATCAGAAATCGTCGTTGTTTTCGTTGTCAAGTAGCTGGTTTAAAGCATCGATGGTTGGAATGAGTACTTGTCTTGCTTTACTTCCTTCAAAAGGGCCAACAATTCCGGCAGCCTCCAGTTGATCGATAAGCCGTCCGGCACGGTTGTATCCCAATTTTAATTTCCGCTGAAGTAGGGAGGCCGATCCTTGTTGAGCGGCTACCAAAACCTCTGCTGCCTGTCGAAATAACTCATCCCGCTCCTCCAGGTCTATATCAAGATTTGTGCCACCCTCTTCACTCACATATTCTGGTAAAAGGTGGGCACTTGGATAGGCCTTTTGAGAACCGATATATTCTGTTATTTCTGCCACTTCAGGAGTGTCAACAAAGGCACACTGTAAGCGGGTAAGTTCATTTCCTTGAGTGAATAGCATGTCCCCGCGACCGATTAATTGGTCGGCACCAGAGTTGTCCAAAATAGTTCTGGAATCGATTTTGCTGGTTACACGAAAGGCGATACGTGCTGGGAAGTTTGCCTTGATAATTCCTGTAATGACGTTAACGGAAGGTCGCTGGGTGGCGATGATCAAGTGGATTCCAATAGCTCGTGCTAATTGGGCCAATCGGGCAATTGGGGTTTCCACTTCCTTGCCAGCAGTCATGATCAAATCGGCGAACTCATCAATTACCAATACGATATATGGTAAATAACGGTGCCCCTCGTTGGGATTCAGTTTTCGCGCCTTGAACTTCTGGTTGTATTCTTTGATGTTACGTACCATGGCATCCTTCAGCAAATCGTAACGGGTATCCATTTCGATACACAACGAATTTAGGGAGTTGATTACCTTGGTGGTGTCGGTGATTATTGCCTCTTCAGAATCGGGTAGTTTGGCCAGATAATGCCGTTCAATTTTGTTGAATAGGGTGAGTTCCACCTTTTTTGGATCCACCAATACAAACTTCACCTCGGCAGGATGTTTCTTGTAAAGTAAGGAAGTAAGAATAGCGTTCAGCCCAACCGATTTCCCTTGCCCAGTGGCACCCGCCATTAGAAGGTGGGGCATTTTGGCAAGGTCCACCACAAAGGTTTCATTGCTGATGGTTTTTCCCAGGGCCATGGGCAATTCCATCTCGGCATTTTGGAATTTTGGGGAAGCGATGACCGAACGCATGGAAACCACTTTTGGATTCTTGTTCGGGACTTCAATTCCAATGGTTCCTTTTCCAGGTATTGGTGCAATAATGCGTATTCCTAAAGCTGAAAGGGACAATGCTATATCGTCTTCCAAATTTTTGATTTTGGAAATACGGATACCCGCGTCGGGAACAATTTCATAAAGCGTAACCGTAGGGCCCACAGTTGCCTTAATATTGGAAATCCCGATATTATAGTTATTGAGCGTTTCTACAATACGATTTTTATATTCTTCCAGTTCCTCTTGATTGATCGTAATGCCTTTGCCCCCTGTGTAATCTTGAAGTAGCTCTATGGAAGGAAACTTAAAATTGCTCAATTCTAATTTTGGATCGAATTCTCCGAAGTCTTCTACCAGCTTTTTACTGATATCGTCTACGGTCTCTTCCTCCTTGGCATGCTCAATTTCCATGGTTACCTGATCCTCTGGAGCTGGGCTTGTTTTGACTGGAGTTTTCAAAACTGGTTCGGGAATGTCTTCGATTTCCTCTTCAATTTCTTCAGCTTCCTTTTCAATGATCTCTTCTTCTCCAGAAAAATCGATAGTAGCTGGGGATTCTTCTTCCTGGAGAATAGTATCTCCAACTTCGTTATTTTGAAAATCGGTGGAGATTTCTTTTTTGGTATTTACAAGGGCGGAGGTGAGCTTATCAGGGGTCCATTTCAAGCGGATTACCATGTAGACAATAGCCAAGAAGGTCATAATAAGTATGGTTCCAGTAAGTCCCACATAATCCTGCATAACATCATTCAATTCAAACCCTACGACACCACTCCAAAGCGATTCCCCTTTCGTAAAAAATCCGAAGAAAACCGATAACCATAGCATGACCAACAGTCCCCAAAACCAAAATTTGAGCAATGCTTTTCTAGCGTGATCTAAAAAGTAATAAACCCCGGTTAATGTTATGAGGAAGGCAAAAATGAGGGCGGCAATCCCGAATCCGTTATACACAAAGAAATGCCCTAAGTTATTTCCAAAAGTGCTCAGCCAGTTTTGGGATTCTAATTCCCGACTGGTATCACCCACAATACTCTGATCGGCCTGCCAATGCAAGAAATAGGAAATAAAGGAAACCATAAGCCCGATCCCGAAAAGGAATAGGAAGCTTCCCAAAATAATTTTTTGCTGTTTAGTAAGCGAAAAGGAAACTTTCCAACGAGGGCGTGAGGAATTGGAAGAGGTGGTTTTCTTTTTTTTGGCCATGTATAGCAGCTTGGAGTTGCACAAATATACAACGATACAAGCTACATAAAAATTTTTGATTGGCTTACTGGAATTTGGGGAGATAGATTATCAGCCCAACCGCAATGGCAGCTAGGGCTGCAAACGTTACTGCCCCTGCTGAAATATCTTTGATGCGACCTATTTTTTGGTGAAAATCCGGGTGGATAAAATCGGCAATTTCTTCTATAGCCGAGTTGAGTGCTTCAATACCGAGAACGAGTCCGATCGTGATGATTTGAAGCATCCATTCTGTCTCTGATAGTTGGAAGTAAAAGCCCGCACCAGTCATTATAATGGCGATAACAAATTGAACCTGGATGCTAGCTTCTTTTTTCAGCAGCATCCAGGCTCCTCTACAGGCGTATTTAAAGCCTAAAATCCTTTTCCCAAGAAAGGTATTCCACATTTTTACAATGCTTTAAGTGCTTTCTCGTAATCGGGTTCTTGCCCAATCTCAGGAACTTGTTCTGTATATATTACCGTGTTGTTTTCATCCAATATGACTACGCAACGGGAATGTAATCCTTGGAATTTACTCTTGGTAATTTCCAATTGGTAATCTTTCCCAAATTTACCAGTTTTGAAGTCGCTAAGCATGATTACATTTTCGAGACCTTCGGCACCGCAGAATTGATCTTGGGCAAACGGTAGGTCTTTAGAGATGCATAGAACTTGGACATTTTTCAGTGAGCTTGCCTTTTCATTAAACTTTCTAACCGATGCAGAACATACTCCTGTATTGACGCTAGGAAAAATATTCAAGATTTTTTTGGTGTTACCGAAATCTTCTAAGGAAGTATCTTCCAATTTTACATTCGTAAGGGTGAAATCAGGAGCTTTGGTCCCTACTTTTGGTAATTCTCCTAAGGTTTCAGCAGGATTCCCGCCGAGTGTTATTTTTGCCATGATTAAAGTATTTTTAAGTTTTTTGAATGTCTCTACAAAATAACGAAGCAGGCCTCGAATCCTCGAGTTTTTCGCAAATCTTTAACAAAAAGATGTATCTATTACTTTTCTTTCAATTGTTTGATCTTGATGCGTAAGGCTGCGAATGTAAGGGTCGTGAACGGACTTAGCCAATTGAAGACTGCATACCCAGCATAGGACATCACGTCGACCCCTAAAACGCCCGATTGATATGCCCCACAGGTATTCCAGGGGACAAGTACGGAGGTAACGGTTCCGCTATCTTCCAGAGTTCTTGAAAGGTTTTCAGGCGCCAGTCCTTTGTCCCGAAATGCTTTTGCATACATTTTACCTGGAACCACAATCGCCAAATATTGATCACTGGCGGTGAAATTCAATGCGAGACAACTGAAAACGGTGCTTGCAAAGAGCCCGAAAACGGTATGGAACATCTTTAAAAGTGCTTTGCTGATTGTGGAAAGCGCTCCAATCGCGTCCATAACGCCTCCAAACACCATTGCGCATAGAATTAACCAGATGGTGTTCATCATCCCACCCATTCCTTTTCCTTTAAACAATCCACTAATGGATTCATTTTCGGTAGGAATAACGGTTTCAACGGTAATAGCATTCATCACGCCTTTATATCCTGTAATGAAATCGAGGTGTTGTCCTCCCCCTAGGTAAGCAACAATATTGGGTTGAAATATCAAAGCGGCCAAGCCCCCCAACAAGGTGCCGATGAAAAGAGCAATCAAAGGCGGAGTCTTTCTTACTATTAATAAGATGACCAGAACAGGAACTATAAATAACCAAGGCGTCACATTAAATGCCTGATCGATTGACGCTAGCATTTCATGGGAATCGGCAGTTCCTTCGGGACTAACGGTTAGCCCAAGAATGATAAAAACGATGAGCGTTACAATGTACGTCGGAATAGTTGTTATCGTCATGTAACGAATGTGGGTAAACAAATCGGTGCCTGCCATTGCTGGAGCCAGATTGGTGGTATCGCTCATAGGGGATAATTTATCTCCGAAATAAGCCCCAGAAACAACTGCCCCTGCCGTCATGCCCACAGGGATGCCAATGGCACTGGAAATTCCAATCAAAGCAATTCCCACAGTTGCAGAAGTGGTCCAACTACTTCCCGTAGCAATGGAAATAACAGAACAGATAATTACCGAGGAGACCAGAAAAATGGTAGGATTCAAGATTTCCATCCCATAGTAAATCATGGTGGGTATAATTCCGCTTGCCATCCATGTCCCTGCGAGAGCCCCTACCATGAGAAGAATAAGAAGTGCTCCTGTAGTTGAGCGAATATTTTCTGCAACCTCATCGATCATTTGAGAAAACGAGACTTTATTATAGTGCCCCACGATAGCTGCGACGGCGGCACCCAATAATAATATGAATTGGTTACTGCCCAATAATCCATTATCACCAAAGGCATAGTATACATTGAAGAATAGCATTCCCACAAGAGCGAAGACAGGGATGAGTGCTTCCCAAATGCTCAATTCCTTATTTTCTACAATAGGTTCGTCTTGAGGTTCTCTTGGATGGATGTCTTGGCTTTGCATAGGATGATTTTGAAGTGTAATGTTACGATTTTGAGAAAAGGTGTGCAAATGGTTCAGAATGGAAAGGAAAGAATATGGACTTTCCGTTATCACTATTCATTTCATGCTCAGTTACTTTCTGTCGACTTTTATAAATTCGAACCAACTTCATTTGCGCACTACCTGTTGTTCATATAAGTTTGAAATCCCGAATTACTTCTTTTCATATTTCAACTAATTATGAAAAGATGTCTTTTTACACTAATCATTCAATTTTTGGTTCTCACTGGCCATTCCCAGGTGGGTATTGGTACTACGACTCCAGGGCCTTCGAGCATATTGGACGTGCATTCTGTTAACAAAGGATTGTTGATTCCTCGAGTATTTTTAACAGATATAACTCAAAATACCTTGGACGGAAGTACTTCGGCGGAAGAAGGGCTTTTAATTTTCAATATCAATCCAGGCACAATAGGCGGGAATGGTATCGGATTTTACTTTTTCAATGGAAGCCAATGGGAACAATTGGTGCCCCAATCGAAACTAGACCAACTCTGGAAGGAGGAATCTGGAAATATCGAACGGCAGTCTGGAGATGTATACATTGGAAATACAAACGGGACCAACAATGATATTTATATCAGCAACGCGCTCATCGATTGGGATGATCCCAATTATAAAATTGATCCTGCTGCAATCAACAAAGTAAATGAAATGGAATTTGACGATGGATCCCCGGGGGATCCCAGTATTCGCTTTGATGACAGTACAACAGGCTTCTTCAGTCCGGGAGAGGATATCCTGGGGTATAGTATTAATGGAACAGAGCGTATTCGTGTAGATGCTTTGGGAAGGTTAGGATTGGGAACTGTAACACCACAAACGCGACTTGATGTTGCAGGCACCTTTACCCTAGGTGTCAATGGAAGCTTATTTAACGGGATGGCAGGACTTAGTGAAGATTTCGGAAGTCAAATGATACCAGCAGGAGGGAGTGTT
>CAZOSF010000083.1:6980-8740 GCA_964582415.1 uncultured Alteromonas sp. | reverse complement strand
GAAAGCATGAATAAATACTACCTTTGCAACCTAATAATTTCAGCATGATTTATCGATTCAGAGTAATCTTGGATGCCCAGGAAGATGTGTTCCGAGATATTGAAATTGAAGCCACGGCTACCTTGGAAGATTTTCACAATGTAATCACCCAATCGTTTGGATTTGGGGGTCAGGAAATGGCTTCCTTTTATTTGAGTGATGATGAATGGGAACAAGGGGAAGAATTTGCTCTTTTCGACATGAGCGAAGATGCCAACGCGAACACGATGAGCGAAACCCAATTGAAGGATATATTGGATGAGGATCAAACGCGCATGATTTATATCTACGACTTTTTGCACATGTGGTCCTTCTTGATAGAATTGGCTGAAATTGGAGAATACGAAGAAGGGAGAACCTATCCTAATTTAATGTTTGCACATGGGCAATTACCCGAAGAGGCTCCCGACAAAGAATTTGTTGCTGAAGACTTTGATGATATGGATTTCGACGATGAGGATGACGACTTCGATGTGGATGATTTCGACGCCATGGACTTTGATGAAAACTGGAATTAGACCTACTTTATGATTAATTTATACAATACCCATATCGCCTCCCTATCCATTCACCGCGTTGGAAATTTAAGTCGGAACGAATCTATCTTTCTCTCCGCCCAACCCTACCGAATGGATGATGAGCTCACTCCTTTGATGAAGGAATTTTTCTTGAAACCGTTCCGTGATAAAGAAGAAAACTATTATCAATTCGAACACGAAGCAGATCTGGAGTTTCATACTTTGTATCAATTGATTAAAAAGATCTTCTTGAATCCAGAGGAAATTCATGAGATAAGCAAATCCATTGCGAAGCATTTATATGATCAATCTACCCATCCCCACATTAAAAGCGGGGAAGTGTATGTAGCCTATTTGGAAAATGTACAGATCGATAACAACAAAGTAAATGCCGTTGGTATTTTCAAATCGGAATTAAAACAGGATTTCCTTCAGTTTTCTGAAAAAGAAAATCAGTTGGATGCCATCCTTCAACATGGGGTAAACTTGAATAGATTGGATAAAGGCGCGCTGATTTTCAATGTTAGTGAAGAGGAAGGATACAAAATTCTTTCTGTGGATAGCAACCGCTACGATGCGCGATACTGGTTAGAGCGTTTTCTTGGAGTGGATGCATTTGAAGATGAAAACTTCTTTACCAAACGCTATCTTAAATTCTGTCAGGATTTTGCCAAGGAGGTGGTTTTCCCAGCTGAGGACAAAAAAGAAGAGGTCATGTTTATGAACCGGGCCATGAATCATTTCGCCAAAAACGACACCTTCGAGGAATCAACTTTTGTTAATGAGGTCATTGACAATCCAGATTTAATTCCGGAATTCAAACATTACAAAACCGAAAAAGGTCCAAAATATAGCATCGAAGACGTTAGCACTTTCCCTATTGCCAACACCGCCGTAACCGCTGCTAGAAAAAAGATGAAGAATACCATTATGTTGGATACAAATATTCAAATTAAAATGGACTTCATCAATCCGGAAAGTGCCGATCGCTTTGTGGAAAAAGGATGGGATGAAGAACGCCAGATGTATTATTATTTGGTATATTTCAACAGGGAACAAAAATCCTAGCACATCAGGAATACTTTTTGATGTAGAAAAAGAAAAAACCATGAAACGTCGCTTCTTTTTTACCGTACTGTTGACCTCCTTTATTTTCGGAGCATGTTCTAATGATGATAATCAGGAAACAAAATCCACAACACT
>CAZOSF010000083.1:0-6880 GCA_964582415.1 uncultured Alteromonas sp. | reverse complement strand
TTCTAATCGTAATTCATTAAAAAAGAATCCCTTGACCTTTGGGTTGTAACATTATTGGGGTACATTCGTCATACCTACAACAAACTACCAAAAAACAATCAAGGTGTCAGACATTCTTACCATCAACCATCTTACAAAAAAATTTGGTTCCCTTACAGCTGTGAATGATCTTTCCTTTACCATTGAAAAAGGAAACGTTTACGGTATTTTGGGACCTAACGGAAGTGGAAAATCCACAACTTTGGGCATCGTATTAAACGTGGTCAACAAAACATCGGGTTCCTTTAGTTGGTTCGACGGTGCCGAATCCACGCACAATGCATTAAAAAAGGTGGGGGCCATTATAGAGCGCCCTAACTTCTATCCCTATATGACTGCCGAACAAAATTTGGCCTTGGTCTGTAAGATCAAAGGAGTATCTACCGATAAGATTCAGGAAAAGTTGGAGCTGGTGGGACTGGAAGAAAGGAAACACAGCAAATTTCAGACGTATTCATTAGGTATGAAACAGCGGTTGGCGATTGCCTCAGCTTTGCTCAACGATCCTGAAATCTTGATTTTAGATGAACCCACGAATGGACTGGATCCTCAAGGGATTCACCAAATCCGGGAAATAATAAAAAAAATCGCCTCTCAGGGAACAACGATTCTTCTAGCCTCTCACTTATTGGACGAAGTTGAAAAAGTATGTTCCCATGTGGTCATCCTCCGTAAAGGAGTCAGTCTATACGTTGGAACCGTAGACGGCATGAATGCAAGTCATGGGTTTATGTTGCTTCAAAGCAAGGATATGGACCGATTGAAAAAAGCTTTGGAAGAATTGAAGATCTTCAGCAAAATCAAAAAAGAAGGAGATCTGATTACTGCCTATCTCAACGAATCGATGGATGCAGCAACCTTAAATGAAAAGCTTTTCAGCAAGGGTATCGTCCTTTCCCGTTTGGAAAAGAAAAAAGAAAGTCTTGAAGAACAATTCCTTGAACTCACCAAAACCAACTAACCAACATGCTACGCTTACTTCAAATAGAATTTCATAAACTGCGATACAATCGAGCGGCCAAAATACTTTCCATTACCTATTTTACCCTGATTTGTTTTATTGCGCTGATCGTATCCATCGAATTCAATTTTGGTGGGATTAAATTTCGGGTAGCCGATCAAGGGATTTTTAACTTCCCCTTTATTTGGCATTTCAATACCTATATGGCGGCGATTTTGAAGATATTTCTAGCCATTGTCATCGTGTCGATGATGTCGAATGAATACAGCTATCGTACCCTTAAACAAAACCTTATTGATGGATTGAGCAAAAAGGAATTCGTCTTATCAAAGTTCCTAACCGTCATCGGCTATGCGCTACTTTCAACGGTTTTTGTCTTTCTGCTTTCCATGATCCTTGGTTTGCGATTCTCCGATTACACTGAACTTGGAATCATCTTTAGTGATATGCAATACCTATTTGCATATTTCGTGAAACTGGTAGGCTTCTTTGCCATGTGTTTGTTCCTTGGGGTATTGGTGAAGCGGTCCGCATTTGCTATTGGATTTTTGGTCATCTGGTGGGTAGTCGAGGGACTGCTATATCTACTGATGAAATTTCAAATGTTCAAAGGAACTGATATCGCAGAACAGGTAAGTCAATTTTTTCCCATTGCCGCCATGTCTAACCTCATCAAAGAACCATTTACCCGATTAGGTGCCGTGCAATCGGCTGCAAATACCCTGGGGGAAGAGTTAACCAAGTCGTATGACGTTCATTTATTAGATGTGAGCATCGTATTGGTATGGACGGCCTTGTTCATTTATTGGTCATACACTATCCTAAAACGTCGCGATTTATAAATTGGGAGGCGAAGACGCCCCTAACCTCCATTTGCCGTGCAACTTTTTGTATCTTTAGCATATAGTGCTTTGCTATGAAAAGTCTTCTTCGTTTCATCCTTTCGTCCTTAATGCTTATGCCTGCCCTCTCTACAGGTCAGGAGATTACATTATTTCAACAACATAACGGACGCTACGACTACCTTGCTTTTGGAAACACACTCAACCTCAATGAGAATACCGGAGTAAACGGTATTTGTGATGTATTAGAAGAAAGTTCAGCAGAATTCTTTTTGGAAAGCGACCAAACTTTGGTCGCTGCCCTACTCTATTGGGCTGGATCCGGAACCGGGGACTACGAAGTAACCCTAAATGGCACCCCCATTTCGGCCGAGCGTGAATTTTTGTTTCAATTGGATAACAACCATTTTTATTTTGGTGGGTATGCGGATGTCACCAATTTAGTAGCCGCTACAGGCAATGGCAGCTATACCTTAACCGATCTTATTCCGGATATCACCGCAGACATCTATTGTCAGAACCCGGGAAATACCACCAATTTTGCAGGTTGGGCAGTGACCGTGGTCTACGAGGATGCCGACCTCCCCTTAAACCAAGTAAATATCTTCGATGGTTTTGACGCGGTTTCCCAATTGAATAACAGTCTGGATATCGAATTGAACAACCTAAATGTCCTGGACAATACGGGGGCAAAAATTGGCTTCATGGCTTGGGAAGGAGATTCAAATCTCGCGATCAATGAAACCCTTAGGGTGAACGGTAATATTATCTCGAATCCACCTTTAAATCCAGAGGAAAACGCGTTCAATGGCACGAATAGCTTTACAGGGTCGGCCGAATTATATAATATGGATTTGGATTACTATAACATAGAAAACAATATCCAACCTGGAGACCAAAGCGCCCTGGTGCAACTAACATCCGGACAGGACTTGGTCATCATCAATAATGTAATTACAGTGCTAAACACCGAGTTACCTGATGCTACCATTTCCATCGACAACGTCATTGGTTCGACCGAATGCGGCGATAGAGAATTAGAGGTTGATTATACCGTTTATAACGTTAATAGTACCGATCAGCTTGAGGCAGGTGTTGCCATTGGATTCTTTGCTAACAATACTCTAATGGGCACTTCACAAACAACGATGATTCTGCCCATTGGAGGATCGGAGAGTGGTTCCATTACGCTCAACGTACCGGAGAACATCCCGGCCGATTTTAATTTCCGGGCTTATGTAGATTATATCGGTGCCGTCCTGGAAACCAATGAATCGAATAACGAAGCTATTATGGAAGTCCATCTACAGGTTTATCCAGATATAGATGGTTTATTAGTCGATTTGGAGCTTTGCGATGTGGTAGGAGAAGAACATTTTGATTTAAATGACGCTACCATTCTCATTACACAAGAGGTCTCGGTTTCTTTTTACTTGAATGAACAAGATGCCCAACAGGAGGTAAATGCCATTGCCGAACCGGAAAATTTTGAGAACACAGAAAACCCGCAGACCCTCTGGGTGCGTGTGGCCAATGAAGACTGTTTTGTGGTTGATCAATTTGAAGTGGAAGTGATTGTCTGTCCGCTACCCGATGCTACGGTAAGCCTCAATAATGAGATCTACGCCTGTCGACAACGAGATCTAGAAATAGCCTATACCGTTTATAATTTGGAAGGCACTGCTGAACTTCCAGCCAATACCCCCATCGCCTTTTACGCCGATTTGGATTTAATTGGGCAGTCGTTCACTCAATCTGTTTTACCGATAGGTGGTTCTGAGTCAGGCACCCTATCTGTTACCCTTCCCGAATCCTTGGCGGATGAATTTGTTCTTACGGCAGTGGTGGATGATGACGGTACTGGATTGGGGGTGGTTGAAGAATTAAACGAATTCAACAATACCTTCGATCTTGTCATTGAATTTGGAAGTCTACCTCCCTTAGGGACTCTCCCCGACCTAGTTGCCTGCGATATGGGTCTGGAAACGGCCTCTTTCAATTTGTTTGATGAAGGACTCATTGAAGCCATTACCAGTACCAGTCAAGGTGATATACAATTCTTCCTCACCCAAGAAGAAGCCATTTTAAAGGTAAATCCCATTCTGAACCCTGGTGACTACGAAAACATCAGCAATCCTCAGATGGTATATGTTCGATTGGAGAATCAGATATGCTTCACAGTGGGATCCTTCGAATTGATCGTGGAAAAATGTGCGCCAATCATCCCTCAGGGTATCAGTCCAAATGGAGATGGACTGAACGATGTCTTTAAAATTCAATATATCATCGACGTCTTTCCTGAATTCATTTTGCGGATTTATAGCCGTGAAGGCAATTTAATCTACGAAGGGGGTAATGAGGATGGATTATGGAATGCCATTCCCAATACAGGAATTTTACAACAGAACGTCTTGGTGCCCGTGGGAACCTACTACTATTCCCTTATTTTGAACGATCCCGAGTTTCCCGATCCTTTCCTCGGTTTTGTGTACGTAAACTACTAAACCAAAACTGCATAAGCCATTAATTTTCTGTGGCTTGTACGAAATGGAAAGTAATTTCCGTTTGTACTGCTATAACCGAAACTACATTCTTATGCGAAAATTAGGAATCATTCTGTGCATTATGGTAACGTTAAACGGACTTGGACAAGCCGTTAAAACAGTAAATTTGGAAGAAGCCCTCCAATTGAACATGGTGACCCTAGAAGCCGTGGGCAACCCAGAAAGCACCCATTATCAGCAACCCATCGTCTTAAAACTCATAAATAAATTGAATCAACCAATTTCAATTATTGTTGCCAATGGAATCATCTTTCAGGCCGATAAAGAAGATGTTCAGGATGTTATTATTACTGAAGAAGAATTGATTGCCTTGAACGCAAAACAGCGAAAGTCTACCCCGCTTAATGCCATGTGCATTGAAAAAGGGAATTCAGCTTCGAATGAGAATACACGCTATCGTTTAGCGTCTAAAGCAAAAGGAGATTTAGCAACTTTGTGCAAAAAAATAGAAAGCGGGAAGTATCACAACTCGCTTGGGCAATATGCTATTTGGACAATCACCGATGGAGATGATCTTAATAATATCATCGGATTTGATGAGGAACAAGCCACAGCATTAAAAACTTTTGTGGCTGAATTAAAGGGAATCCCTGTTCCTGAATATCGCCCAGAACAATTGGAACCCTATCAAAGAAGCACCAAGGTAAAACGATCCACCAAAGGATATTTCAATTATACTTTTTCAGAGCCAAGGGCCATTACCATTGCCTTATTCGATTCAGAAAACAGATTGATTCGCGAGATTTATAACAACCCAAATGAGGCCGCCGAAGAGCATCGGGTAGATTTTTCGTTTAATATGGAAATGGATCGCACACAAACCTATTATGTGAGGTTGTTGGCTGATGGTAAAATTGAAATGACCCTTACCATGCAGGGAAGGAATGGTTAATAATTTGTATCGAGGTCAATTCAAACCTTTGGATTATCTTTGAGTAAAGCCCCCAATCCAATAAATCACCTTCGTTGTTTTCTTTCAAAGAAATAACTGGAATACCAAAGAAGTATGCTATTATCCAAAAATATTGCCCTTCATCGCGTCATATCCGGTACCTGGAGCCATTTTATTTACAGCGTCCTCATCTGCACTGCTACATATATAGGCTATTACTATGTAAATAGTCCCAATTGGGATTTTCCCGTTTTACTGCCCAGTATATTGGGTACGGCCCTTGCGTTTTTTATAGGTTTTAATAATAATCAAGCCTACGATCGTTGGTGGGAAGCTCGAAAAATCTGGGGAGAGTTGGTAAACGATTCCAGAAGTTGGGCCCGACAAATATGGTATTACTCAGGAGCGGATGCAAACAAAAAATCTCCCGACCTCAATGATCGAATCGTAAAAATGATAAAACGTCATATTGCCTTTTTGCATGCGCTAAGGGACAATTTGAGAAATGCCCCCTTAGAATCTTATACCTCTTATTTGAGCGAGAGTGACCTCAAGGAAATAGCACCCCAGGGCAATAAGCATGCAGCAATTTTAAATTTACAGACCAAGGAATTGGAAGCGCTATATGTCGAAGGCATTATCGATGGTTTCCGATTCTCGGAATTATCAGGTATCCTGACGCGATTTAGCGATGATATGGGGAAGGCTGAACGCATTAAAAATACCGTGTTTCCCACTACCTATGGGTTTTACACCTATTTCTTTATTTGGATATTTATCATTTCTGTTACGGTGGTTACCGAAGAACATCTTGGTGTTGGGTCGATCATTGTTGGAGTGCTAATAGGCTATGTTTTCCTTACCTCCCATAAAATTGGCAAATCACTCATCAATCCGTTTGAAAATATTCCCTCGGGTGTCCCCGTCAACCAAATTACCCGAACCATTGAAATTAACTTGCTCGAGCTCATTGGTGACCAAAATATTCCGGAACCCTATCCTTCAGTGGATGGAGAATATGTGATGTAATTAAAGAATCGTTGAAGCTAAAAAAGAAAATAGGTTTTGGCATTTTAGGACTCATAGCTGCCCTATTGTTAACTGTGATGCTTTGTGACTATGCCATCGAAAATGAATCTGAGAATCATACTTTTTCAGACAGTTCCAAGCTACCGAAACATAAAGTAGGGTTGCTCCTCGGGACTGCGAAGTATCTTCAAGTAGGCGGCATCAATCCGTACTTTCAATATCGAATCGAAGCAGCGGTCGAACTCTATCAAAAAGGAAAGGTGGACTTCCTATTGGTGAGCGGTGATAACAGCCATCGAAGCTATAACGAGCCCATCGAATTTCAAAAGGAGTTGATTAAACGAGGTATCCCTGAAGATCGTATTGTATTAGACTATGCTGGATTCAGTACCCTGGACTCTGTAATTCGAGCTAAGGAAGTTTTTGGCCAGGATAATTTCACCATCATTTCCCAGGAATTTCATAATAAAAGGGCGATTTATCTTGCCCATCACTATGGGATTCATGCGGTTGGTTTTAATGCGAAGGACTTAAGTGGTTTTCCTTCATTGAA
>CAZOSF010000082.1:0-8819 GCA_964582415.1 uncultured Alteromonas sp. | reverse complement strand
TGATATATTTGCATCCCGAAAATCAAAAATGTACTCATGAAAGCTGGAATTGTCGGACTTCCCAATGTTGGTAAATCTACCTTGTTCAACTGCCTGTCGAATGCAAAGGCCCAAAGTGCCAACTTCCCATTCTGTACCATAGAACCCAACATCGGGGTGGTGAATGTACCAGACCCTCGCTTGGTAAAATTAGAAGAGTTGGTACAACCGGAAAGGGTAGTTCCAGCAACTGTAGAGATAGTGGATATCGCTGGATTGGTAAAAGGGGCCAGTAAAGGAGAAGGACTTGGAAACCAGTTTCTTGGAAATATCAGGGAAACAGATGCCATCTTGCACGTGTTGCGTTGTTTCGATAATGACAATATCGTTCACGTTGACGGCAATGTAAATCCAGTGAGAGATAAAGAGACTATCGATATTGAACTTCAGTTAAAAGACCTTGAAACCGTTGAAAAGCGCATTGATAAGGTATTCCGTGCGGCCCGAACCGGAAATAAAGAGGCTCAAAAAGAGTTGGAAGTGCTTCAGAAAATAAAATCTGGTTTGGAAGCTGGGATCTCTGTGAGGGCCATCGAGTTTGATGAAAAGGAGCGGGAAGAATATGTGAAGCCCGTTCAATTGATTACCGATAAACCAGTAATGTATATCTGCAATGTGGATGAATCTTCGGCAGTTTCAGGGAATGCTTATGTTGAACAGGTAAGAGCCGCTGTGGCGAATGAAAAGGCAGAGGTATTGGTTTTGGCCGTAGGAACGGAAGCCGATATCAATGAATTGGAATCGTACGAGGAGCGTCAGCTCTTTTTGGAAGACCTGGGATTGGACGAGCCGGGTTCAGCAAAATTGATCCGTGGTGCGTATGAGCTACTAAATTTACAGACCTATTTCACCGCAGGAGTTAAGGAAGTACGTGCTTGGACTATCCCTATTGGCGCCACTGCACCCCAAGCCGCAGGAGTCATTCATAGCGATTTCGAAAAAGGCTTTATCCGCGCGGAAGTAATTAAATACGAGGATTACGTAAAATTTGGCAGCGAGGCCAAGGTACGTGAAGCCGGTAAATTGGGAGTAGAAGGGAAGGAGTACATCGTCCAAGATGGGGATGTGATGCACTTCCGTTTTAACGTGTAGGCCATTCGTTACATTTCTTCGAAAGTAGCTGCAATGGTTTCAAAAGTAGCTTTGAACTCATCTTTTCCGCTTTCTAATGTCCATTGCATAATCATGTAAAGTGTTTCTTCTCCTTCAACAAAGGTCAGGAGATAGTAAATGGGTGTTGGAGTTTCCCTAATTTGAGCCATTAGCTCCATATTTAAGGCAGACATACCTCCAATTTCTTGGGCAATGGGATTGCTTTTTTCTAAGACTAAGGTGTTTCGAGTTAAGGAATGGCTCTGAATGTTTAAGTAGTTGGCCGCAGGGGATAAGTCTTCATTATAAACTCCTGCGCTCTTAAAATTGGCAATGACTTCTTGTTTTGGCTCTTCAATGATCACAAGATAAACATCTCTTTCATCATTTTTTAACTGAATGTCGGCATCAGGATTCAGCCCTGCAGTTTCCCTCATGTATTTAGGGGTCTGGATGCTGTATTTATCCGCGATTGTATGAGTTACGAAATCGGAAGTATCTACTCCATGGGAATTGGTTTCGTTTTTACAGGAAATCAAGGCAAAGACCGATAGAATGAAGCGCCATTTTTTCATAACAAAATTACTTTGACGGAAGGTACATAATTCCACATTGAAGTGAAAAGGAAAACCAACGGGAACCATCCTTTTTCTTAACAATTTCCTACATTTTTTGTTAATTACTTCTTACGGCTAGTATTTCTATTTTTTTGATGAACCTTTATATTAGCCAAGATAGAACCCAGAAGCATGGCAGAAACACAATATACCGAGGAGAACATACGCTCACTCGATTGGAAGGAGCATATCCGTATGCGTCCAGGGATGTATATTGGGAAATTAGGAGATGGTTCTTCACCTGATGACGGTATTTACATCCTGCTGAAAGAAGTTATCGATAACTGTATCGATGAATTCGTTATGGGCGCTGGGAAAACCATTGAAATTCGTATCAAAGACAAAGAAGTCAAAGTGCGTGACTTTGGACGCGGTATTCCCTTGGGTAAGGTCGTGGACGTTGTCTCCAAGATGAACACCGGAGGAAAATACGATACCCGTGCTTTTAAGAAGTCTGTGGGATTGAACGGGGTAGGTACCAAAGCTGTAAATGCCCTTTCTTCTCATTTTACCGTAGAATCTATTCGCGATGGACAGCGAAAACGAGCCGCTTTCGAATTTGGAGAGTTGATTGAAGACGGTGGATTGGAGGAAACCTCCAACCGAAGAGGGACCAAAGTGGTATTCACCCCAGATGAAACTATTTTCAAGCATTTTAAGTACCGTAAGGAGTACGTGGAGAAAATGCTGAAAAACTATGTTTATCTCAATCCAGGGCTTACCATCGATTTCAACGGAGAGAAATACTTCAGTAATGACGGGTTAAAGGATTTGTTGAACGACAATATGTCGGAAGAAGATCGTCTCTATCCCATCATTCATCTTCGCGGGGATGATATCGAAATTGCACTCACACATAGTAAAACCCAATACAGCGAAGAATATCACAGTTTTGTAAACGGACAAAATACCACTCAAGGAGGGACGCACCAAGCAGCTTTTCGAGAAGCCTTAGTAAAGACCATTCGAGAGTTCTATAACAAGAATTACGATGCCAGCGATATCCGGAAGTCGATTGTAGGGGCTATTAGCATCAAAGTGATGGAGCCTGTTTTTGAAAGCCAGACCAAAACAAAACTGGGTTCCACAGAAATGGGAGGGGGCTTGCCATCGGTGCGTACTTATATCAATGACTTCATCAAAACCCATTTAGACAACTTCCTTCACAAGCATCCCGAAGTCGCTGAGAAGATCCAACGGAAAATCGTGATGGCGGAACGGGAGCGAAAGGAATTGAGCGGTATTCGGAAACTTGCGAGGGAACGGGCTAAAAAAGCGAGCCTACACAACAAAAAATTACGCGATTGCCGCGTTCATTTGAATGATAGTAAAAACGATAGAAGCTTAGAGACCACGCTTTTCATTACCGAAGGGGATTCCGCGAGTGGAAGTATTACCAAAAGTAGGGACGTGAACACTCAGGCGGTTTTTAGCTTGAAAGGGAAGCCATTGAACAGTTATGGGCTCTCTAAAAAGATCGTTTACGAGAACGAAGAATTCAATCTGTTGCAGGCTGCCTTAAATATTGAGGAGTCATTAGAGGATTTGCGTTACAACAATATCGTAATTGCAACGGATGCCGATGTGGATGGGATGCACATCCGTCTCTTATTGATCACTTTCTTTTTACAGTTCTTCCCAGAATTGATTAAGGAGGGGCATCTGTACATCCTTCAGACGCCACTCTTTAGAGTGAGAAATAAGAAGGAAACGATTTACTGCTATTCAGAAGAAGAAAAACTACGTGCCATCGAAAAGCTCAAACCCAAACCGGAAATCACACGATTTAAGGGGCTTGGGGAAATTTCCCCGGATGAGTTTAAACATTTTATTGGAGCGGATATCCGCTTGGATCCAGTGATGTTGGACAAGGCAATGAGCATCGAGGAGCTGTTGAGTTTTTATATGGGTAAGAATACCCCAGATCGACAAGAATTTATCATCAATAACTTGAAAGTTGAATTGGACAAAGTGGAGGAATAGATGAGCGAAGACCTAACAAACGACGAACTTCATAGCAATACCCCTTCAGACACTCCTGAAGATCATTCGGAAGAAACCATTACCCGTGTCACGGGAATGTACCGCGATTGGTTTTTAGATTATGCCAGCTACGTAATTTTGGAGCGGGCGGTACCGGCCATCGAAGATGGTTTCAAGCCAGTACAGCGACGTATCATGCATTCTATGAAGGAGTTGGATGATGGGCGCTATAACAAGGTAGCCAATATCGTTGGGCATACTATGCAATACCACCCGCATGGAGATGCTAGTATTGGGGATGCCATGGTACAGATTGGTCAGAAGGACCTGCTCATTGACACCCAGGGGAACTGGGGGAATATCTATACGGGTGATAGTGCTGCAGCCCCACGATACATCGAAGCCCGCTTGTCCAAATTTGCCTTGGATGTTGTTTTTAATCCGAAAGTAACCGAGTGGCAAGCCTCTTACGATGGAAGGAAAAAGGAACCGATAAATCTTCCTGTTAAGTTTCCATTGCTTTTGGCGCAGGGTGCGGAAGGGATTGCGGTTGGTCTTTCTACCAAAATTCTCCCTCACAATTTCAACGAACTTATCGACGGATCTATAAAGCACTTACAAGGCAAGAAATTCAAGTTAGTTCCCGATTTTCCAACGGGTGGACTGATGGATGCTTCTCAATACAACGATGGATTGCGAGGCGGTAAGATTCGCTGTAGGGCCCTTATCAATCAGTTGGATAAGAACACATTGGTTATCAAGGAAATTCCATTTGGAACCACTACAACTAGCTTGATCGATTCCATCCTCAAGGCCAATGATAAAGGAAAAATCAAGATAAAGAAGATTGAAGACAATACGGCAGCAGAGGTGGAGATCTTGGTGCATATTCCTAGTGGTATATCACCCGATAAAACCATCGACGCGCTGTATGCCTTTACCAGTTGTGAGACATCGATCTCGCCTTTGGGGTGCGTGATAGAAGACAACAAGCCGCTCTTTATTGGGGTTTCTGAAATGTTGCGCCGTTCTACCGACCAAACCGTAGAACTTCTGAAAAAGGAGTTGGAGATTCAGCTTGAGGAATTGGAATATCAATGGCACTTTGCGTCTCTGGAACGGATCTTCATCGAAAATAGAATTTATCGTGACATTGAAGAGGAAGAAACATGGGAGGGAGTAATCGCGGCAATCGATAAAGGGTTACAGCCGCACATTCAACATTTGAAACGTCCAGTGACGGAAGAAGACATCGTTCGTCTTACGGAAATTCGAATCAAAAGAATCTCCAAATTCGATATCGATAAGGCGCAGCAAAAGATTGATGCATTGGAAGATAATATCGCCCAAATAAAGCATCACTTAAGCACACTTATCGAATATGCCATAGCTTATTTTAAACGGTTGCGTAATGATTATGGAGCAGGGAAAGAGCGTAAAACCGAGATTCGATTGTTCGATGATATCGAGGCCACCAAGGTAGTTATTCGAAACACGAAGCTTTATGTGAATCGCGAGGAAGGTTTCATAGGAACCAGTATGCGTAAGGATGAATATGTGACCGATTGCAGTGATATTGATGACATCATTGTGTTTACGGAAGATGGAAAAATGATGGTTACCAAAGTAAGTGATAAGACGTTTATCGGAAAAGGAATTATCCATGTGGCGGTTTGGAAAAAGAAAGATAAGAGAACCATTTATAACATGATTTATCGGGAAGGAAGTCGCGGTGCCACCTATGTGAAGCGATTCAATGTGACTTCCATAACCCGCGATCGGGAATACGACGTTACTTCTGGTAAAGGGAGTTCCAAGGTCCTTTATTTCACTGCGAATCCCAATGGGGAAGCAGAAGTGGTGACGATACTTTTGCGTCAATCCGGCAGCATCAAAAAACTGAAATGGGATTTGGATTTTGCTGATATTTTGGTGAAGGGACGGGACGCTAAAGGTAATATTGTTACTAAGTATGGCGTGAAGCGAATTGAGCTGAAGGAGAAAGGATTGTCTACGTTAAAGCCCAGAAAAATTTGGTTCGATGACACTGTGGAACGATTGAACGTGGATGGTCGCGGGGAACTTTTAGGAGAATTCACGAGTGAAGATCGTTTGCTCATCATAAAGCAGAACGGTATAGTGAAAACAGCTATTCCCGAACTTTCCATGCACTTTGACGACGACATGATTGTTTTGGAAAAATGGGATCCTAAAAAGCCCATCTCTGTAATCTATTGGGAAGGAGAACGAGAACTCTTTTATGTGAAGCGGTTCTTAGTGGAACATCCAGACCGTGAGGAATCTGTCATCACCGAACATCCTAAATCGTATTTGGAGAAGGTGTTTACCGATTATAAACCTATGGCAGAAATAGTATTTGTCAAAGATCGCGGAAAGGAGCGTAAGGACAATCTGGAAGTAAATCTGGAAGAATTCATCTCTGTAAAAGGAATTACGGCCATGGGGAACCAGCTTACAAAGGACAAGGTACTGGAGATAAATCCTTTGGAACCAATTCCGTACGAACCGCCAAAGCCTGTGCCTACCAGTGAAATGGAAGTGGTAGACGAGGAAGAAGTGACGGATTCAGAGGAAGCTTCTTCGGAGAACGATGAAGCACAGAAAAAAGAGGATTTCACCAAGACTCCACCGAAATCGGAAGGTACAGAAATACAAGGGTCCCTATTTGACGACTAGTATCCCTTAGTTGTTTAATCCTGATTCTTCTACAAACCTTTCAATGGTGGCAAAGAAGTTGAGAATGTCTTCAGGCTTATTTTGTGCATTAATCGTTACTAATCGTACGAATTCATTGTCCTCAAAGGTCCCATAGCCTACGAGAAGTTCTGAGGCTTCATAAAGGGCCTGACAAAGGGCTGTTGCTTTTATATTCTTATAATTAAAACACACCGAGATAGAATCATCATAGCTATGAAGTATATAATCTGGGTGGTTACGTATATACTCCCGTGCGAGATCGGCCAACTCGAATTGCTTATCTACAATAGTTTCCAATCCACGGGTTCCCACGCTTTTCCAGAGGGTCCAGAATTTTAAGGCATCATTTCTCCGACCACATTGTAAAGAGGTTTTTCCAGGATTGAACTCATCTTTATCGGTTTGATACAGGTATTCCGCATCATTGGCGAACGACTGATATAAATGCTCTTTGTGCTTTACCAGAAGCAAGGAGCAGGTTAGGGGAGTTCCAAGCATTTTATGGGCATTAAAGCTGAATGAATCGGCTTCTTCCACTCCGCTTATAAGGTGTTTGTAGCGCTCACTAAAGAAAACAGAGCCACAGTACGCGCCGTCCACATGGAGCCAAATATTATAGCGTTGACAGAGTGTTGCTAAGGGAGGAATATCATCGAAGGCACCCAAAACAGTGGTCCCTGCTGTGGCATTCACCATAGAGGGCAGGTACCCTTTTTGAAGATCTTCCTGAATAACTGCCTCCAAAATTTCAGAACGAATTTTACCGTATTTGTCAACGGGAATATAGCGCACTTGATTCCTGCCAATACCTGAAAATGCTGCATTTTTCGGAATACTATAGTGAGATTCTGCCGAGGTGTACACCGTCATCTTCGAGAACATTCCATAGGTAGGTACCGATGTTTCGGTCCGATCACGGGCCATCAATTGTGCCATCAGGTTCGTCATAGATCCGCCTGGGGCAAACGCACCGCCAGCATCGCGTCCCCAACCTACCATAGAGCAAAGGGTTTCCAAAATCACCTTTTCAACCCCCACTTGAACTCCTGCCGCCTTGTAGGTATATAGGCTATTGTTTAGTAGTACAGCGAGGAGGTCACCGAGTACCGCTTTTTCATTACGACCTCCGAATAACTGATTAAAAAAAGCATTCGTTGCCGTTTTCGGAGTGGCTAACACCAAATTTTCCAGAGATGCCTTAAAGGCTTGCTCATCTAAAGGTTCTTGTTGCAGGGAGAGATCTAAGGTGTCGAATAGGCTATCTGCCGGAATAAAAGGCGACACAGGGTTTTGTTCCTCGTCACGTAACAAGGCAGTGGCGATTTCCTGAAAAAGGGCGAGTGTGTCCTTCATAGTGGTTTTATAAACGACTCCTGAATACGTTAGGAAGACGCGTTTTGATTTATAGAAGCATTACCTTTCCAAATCTAGGTTATATTCTTCGGAATGCAAAAGCCCTACTTTTTCACCCTCTTGGCAATGCCTTTCTGTTTTTTGTCCTGCCCAACAATACTGTATTCGAAAGTGTAGCTATCCTCAGAAGTGGTAAGGATTTTCATATGTACGGCCTTTTCCTCGGCGCGGTTCTTTGGGTGTAGCTTTTCCACAACATACTCGCAATCGTTAATCCAGCGGATGCGTGAGGTATCTGCCTTTCCTCGGAAATAATCGATTTCAATACTATCTTGGCGTTCAAAGGTGGTTGTTTCCATTTCTGTGCCTATTAAAGCCTCGAAAGTGTATGTGCCCGTGCGAAAATCACGGCAGTTGCGTTCTTGTTGAAAGCAAGAGTTGAGGGAAATGCCGAGCAGGAAAAGCCAAAGATGTTTCATGTCGCAAATTTCTCAAATTTCTCGAAAATCGACTAGCGATAGGCTTTAAAACTTCCGTCTTTGTAGAAAATCACAATTTGATCGATTTCTGCGTCTGAAAGATGCCGTTTCAAATCCTTTAGGGGTTGAGGAGGCGTTTCCCGAACTGGATCGGGATCATTTAAGGGTTCCCCTCCGTCTGATGGAGTGGGAGTTGAAACATCGTTGAGGGTAATTTCTTCAGAAGGGAAGTGGCCTTTGCCATTCAGCAACCAGTACAATTCTACTTCTGGAAATTCATCCAGGACCTTCATGACAAAATCCAAACTGGGCTTGTTCCTTCCGGATAGGAGGTGGGAAATGGTAGAACGATTAAAGTCGATTCTATCCGAAAAAGCAGTGGCCGATAACCCGTAATAATCGAGTATTTTTTGTAGCCGCTTCGCGAATTCTTCACTGTTTACCATTGTCATTTCTCTCTTCGAGATTAACCTGTTACAAAAGTAACTAAAAGAGGAATATCCTACACCAATTCTATAGAAAACAAGCTATTTATTTT
>CAZOSF010000081.1:0-9440 GCA_964582415.1 uncultured Alteromonas sp. | reverse complement strand
CTTTTCGATGAATACGACTACTGCGTTAATTTGGGAGGTTTTGCCAATATCTCCTTTGAAGGTCCAATGGGAAGAATTGCCTATGATATCTGCCCTGTAAATGTGGTATTGAATGCCATGGCCCAGCAAATGGGAAAGGAATTCGACGAAGGGGGAGCAATGGCAGCTTCGGGAATTTTGGAGGAGGCCTTGCTTGAACGTCTGGATGCCTTGGACTTTTATCAGGAAGCACCTCCAAAATCCTTGGGAATGGAGTGGGTACACCAAGAAATACTCCCCGTTTTAATGAAATTTCCATTGGCGACTACGAATTTATTGCGAACCTATACCGAGCACATCGCACATCAATTGGCTAACGCCGTTTCCAGAAAGGGCAAAGTATTGGTAACCGGTGGAGGGGCATATAATACCTTCCTGTTAAATCGTGTGAGGGCCCTTTCTGATGCGGAATGGATTGTGCCGGAAACGGAGGTGGTGGAATTTAAGGAAGCCCTTATTTTTGGGTTATTGGGGGTGTTGAAACTGCGCAAAGAAGTCAACTGTTTGGCCAGTGTTACGGGAGCTTCCCGAGATCATTCCAGCGGCAGCTATTTCCTTCCCTAAATTTTACCAAAATTTAAAGTTTAGCCCTATCAATTTTTTATCTTTGTTTTCTTTGGACAGGAAGTCAAGCTTTTCCAACCAACTACCCTTGACACGAATTTCCTGAAAATTGATACGATACCTTACATGAAACGACTTTTAAAGAAGTACGAAGAGAAAGCCCCTGAAATTGTATTTCATTGGAACGATCCCGAGACCGAAGCCGAAGGCTGGGTAGTTATTAATTCTTTACGTGGCGGTGCTGCCGGTGGTGGAACCCGTATGCGTCCAGGCCTCGACAGGAATGAAGTGTTGAGCTTGGCCAAGACCATGGAAGTGAAATTCACCGTGTCTGGACCCCCCATTGGCGGAGCCAAATCGGGGATCAACTTCGATCCTAGCGACCCACGTAAAAAAGGAGTGTTGGAACGCTGGTACAAAGCGGTTTCCCCATTGTTAAAGGCGTATTATGGAACGGGAGGGGATTTGAACGTGGATGAAATTCATGAAGTAATCCCAATTACCGAGGAAAGCGGTGTTTGGCATCCTCAGGAAGGGGTGTTCAATGGGCATTTTAAGCCTACGGAAGCCGATAAAATCAATCGAATCGGTCAGTTACGCCAAGGAGTAATCAAGGTGCTGGAAAACCCTGAAATTTCTCCGGATGTGAACCGAAAATATACCGTAGCCGATATGATTACCGGGTTTGGCGTGGCCGAAGCGGTGCGTCATTTCTATGACATTTATGGAGGGGATATTGTTGGAAAACGGGCCATCATCCAAGGATTTGGAAATGTTGGGGGCGCTGCAGCGTATTATCTGTCCCTGATGGGCGTGAAGATTGTGGGCATCATCGATAGCCGAGGGGGTGTTATCAAGGAAAACGGATTTTCATTCGATGAAATCAAGTACTTTTTCTTGCATAAAAAAGGAAACAGCCTGCACAGTGACGATATGCTTTCTTTCGATGAGGTGAATGCTAAGATTTGGGATTTGGAAGCCGAGATTTTTGCACCTTGTGCTGCTTCCCGTCTCATTACCCAAGATCAGGTGAACCGAATGATCGATTCCGGTTTGGAGGTGATCAGTTGTGGGGCCAACGTGCCCTTTGCCGATAAGGAAATTTTCTTCGGACCTATTATGGAATATACCGATGAACGGGTAAGTCTAATCCCCGATTTCATCAGCAATTGTGGTATGGCACGGGTATTTGCCTATTTTATGGAACGAAAAGTTCAGATGACAGACGAGGCGATTTTCAACGATACTTCCATGACCATTCGAAACGCCATTCAAAATACATTCAACAACAATAGCGACAAGACAAATATTAGCAAAACGGCTTTTGAAATTGCCTTGAATCAATTAATTTAGAAGACTAATCCCAGTTAGATATGGAATCAATCATCATTCTAGTTTTCATCATAGGATATTTATCCATCACCCTAGAACATCCCTTACGACTCGACAAAACCGTCCCCGCCTTGATAATGGCGGCTTTGATCTGGGCCATTCTGGCTGTAGGCTTTAACGCAGGGTGGTTGCGTGTGATTGATACCCATGATTTTGTTTTCGATTTTACCCAAGGCGGGGAAGAAGCCCTGCATGGTTTTGAAAATACACTGTTGCACCATCTCGGGAAGACGGCAGAGATACTCATCTTCCTGATTGGGGCCATGACCATTGTGGAAATCATCGATTTGCACCGTGGTTTTGAAGTATTGAAAGGAGCCGTAAAAACCAGAAGCAAACGGAAATTATTGTGGATTATTGGAATTTTGGCCTTTGTATTATCGGCCATTATCGATAACCTTACTGCCACCATCGTTTTGGTAACACTCTTGCGAAAACTGATTCCGGACAAAGATGTACGAATTTGGTATGCTGCTTTGGTAGTTATCGCTGCTAATGCGGGGGGAGCTTGGTCGCCCATTGGGGACGTCACTACCACCATGTTATGGATTGCCAATAAGGTAACTGCTGCAGGATTGATAGAATTTGTGATTTTACCTTCCATCGTTTGTTTTGCTGTCCCTGTTTTGATCGCTTCTTATCTTAAGCCGTTTCGAGGGGAAATTACTATGGATGCAGAGGAAGATGTGGTTTCAGAGCGATTGCTCAGTAGTAAGACCATGCTCTTTTTGGGATTGGGAATGATTGTTTCTGTACCTATTTTTAAAACCTTTACCCACTTGCCTCCTTATATGGGAATGATGTTGGCCCTTGGGGTGGTATGGTTGGTGTCTGAATATATCCACCCAGAAGAGGATTTCAGCAAAGAACGAAGACATCTCTACTCTGCGCATAAAGCCTTATCCCGAATCGAGATTTCCAGCATTCTATTCTTCTTGGGAATACTTATGGCTGTAGCCGGATTGGAAAGCTTGGTGTATGGTATCGCCGAAAATGGCGACCCAGTGGGGACTTTGCGTTATCTAGCGGAAGTATTACAAGCGGCTATCCCGAATCAGGATGTAGTTGTAATGTTGCTTGGGGTCTTCTCGGCCATTATTGATAACGTACCATTGGTGGCTGCCTCTATGGGTATGTACAATGCACCTACCGATGCGGTATTGTGGCATTTTATCGCTTACTCTGCCGGAACGGGAGGAAGTATGCTCATTATTGGTTCTGCTGCGGGTGTGGCTGCCATGGGAATGGAGCGTATCGATTTCATCTGGTATTTGCGAAAAGTGTCCTGGTTGGCCTTTGTGGGCTTCCTTGTGGGAGCAGGTGTATTCTTACTCTTCGAACGGGTAATTTTTCACCACCTCTAACAATTTCGAACTACTTCATCCGTTAACCTACTAAATAACTGAACTTATGCTGAACTTCTTAATGCAAGAGGGGGCAGAGGAAGCCGTGCAGGCTTTGGATCCCGAATCTACCGAAAAGACCCTCTCTATTATGGACCTGATAATGAGCGGTGGTCTTGGGGGGCAAATCATCATTGCCCTACTTTTTGTACTGCTTTTTGTTGCTGTATATATCTATTTCGAGCGTTTGTTTGCCATCAAGGCCGCTTCGAAATTGGATCGCAATTTTATGAATCAGATTCGTGAACATGTTACCAGTGGTAATATCCAAGGAGCCAAGATGCTGTGTGCCCAAAACAATACCCCCGTATCCCGCTTAACCGAGAAAGGAATTTCCAGAATCGGTAGTCCGTTGGAAGATATCAATACCGCCATTGAAAATGCGGGGCGATTGGAAGTTTATAAATTAGAAAAGAACGTGGGTATTTTGGCGACCATCGCTGGGGCGGCCCCGATGATTGGATTCTTGGGAACGGTTATCGGTATGGTTTTAGCTTTCCATCAGTTGGCCACCAGTAGCGGACAAGCCGAAATGGGTAGCTTGGCGGAAGGAATCTACACCGCGATGACCACAACGGTTGCTGGTCTTATTGTGGGGATTATCGCCTATATAGGATACAACCACTTGGTGGTTCGAACCGATAAGGTGGTACATCAAATGGAGGCTACCGCCGTCGATTTCTTGGATCTTCTAAACGAACCCGCCTAATGAATTTACGAGGAAGAAATAAAGTACAGGCGGAATTCAGTATGAGCTCGATGACAGACATCGTGTTCCTACTGCTGGTATTCTTCTTGCTTACTTCCCCGGCCATCACCCCCGATGCCCTCGATTTGATCCTTCCCAAAGCGAAGGGCAAATCGACCAACCAACAAAAGGCCTCGGTGAGTATTACAAAAGATGGCGCCTATTACGTAAACAAGGAACGTGTAAGTGAATATGGGGTAGAGAAAGAACTGAAAGCCATTCTTGCCGGACAGGATAACCCAACCATCATTCTAAGGGCCGAAGAGGGCGTGCCCATTGAAGACGCCGTTTTTGTAATGGACATTGCCAATAAGAATAATTTTAAAGTGGTATTGGCCGTTAGACCTAATTAATGAGTTTACTGGATACCAAACATAAAAGGAAAAGTATGATCCTTACGATCCTCCTGCACAGCATCATTTTGTTGCTGCTGTTTTACTTTGGATTGAAGTATATGGATCCACCACTGGAAAGTGGTATTGCGGTAAACTTTGGAACGACCGATTATGGTCAGGGAAATGATCAACCTACGGAACCCGTTAAGACAGCTCCGAAGGAAACGACCCCTCCACCTGTTCCACAAACCAAAACGGAAATCAAGGAGGAAGTTGTGACTCAGGAGAATGAAGAAGCTCCCGTGATTAAGAAAGAGGAGAAAAAGGAAGAAGTAAAGGAGGTTGTTAAGGAAATTCCCAAAAAAGTAGAAACTAAAAAACCAGATCCAAAACCGGATAAAGCCACTACCGACGCCCTGTCTAGTCTGATCAATGGCCCGAAGAATGACGGCAAAGCCGAAGGGAGTGAAGGGAACGATAACAAAGCTGGCGATAAAGGCGATCCCAATGGCGATCCGAATGCCAGTAGCTATTATGGTTCTGGATTGGGTCTCGATGGGGATGGAAATTATCTGCTGGGTGGAAGAAAAGCATTAAACAAAGAAAAGTTCGTTCAAGACTGTAACGAGGCCGGAAGGGTGGTCGTAAGTATTGAAGTAGATCGAAGTGGAAAGGTAATTAATGCAACTCCTGGGGTTCGAGGAACCACCAATAATAGTAAGTGTTTACTAGAACCTGCAAAACGTGCGGCTTTAGCAACGAAATTCAATGCTGACGACAAGGCCCCAGCAAAGCAAATAGGAAAGATTATTTACAACTTCAAACTTTCCGATTAACCCTCTAAAAAAGTATCTTTGGGAAAATTTATTCCATGAAATATTTTCCCCTACTACTGCTTTCGATCCTCTTTGTTGGGTGTGTCGATACTACCACCGAGACCCATCTTTCGGATCTTAGAATCAACGAATCCGAATTCCCCCAGGACATCCTCTTTATGCAACGCGCTTATCCGTATGGCACCGTCGATATGGAGGCCTATCAACGTGCGATTGAATGGAAACGCCAACAGTCGTTCCGCTCCAATGCAACTTGGGAATTTGTAGGGCCCGTTAATATTGGCGGAAGAATATCCGACATTGAAATTCCTGTCGATCAACCCCAAACCTATTATGTTGGGGCAGCTTCAGGAGGTATCTTCAAAACCACAGACGCAGGGGCTAACTGGATTCCAATCTTTGATTCTCAGGAAATGCTCTCTATAGGGGATATTGAAATTTCAAAAAACGATACCGATATCGTTTGGGTAGGGACAGGAGAACCCAATGCTGGAGGAGGTTCTTTGGCCTATGATGGCGATGGAGTGTATAAGAGTGATAATGGTGGGGCCACCTGGGAATCGAAAGGACTTTCAGAAGTAGGAAGTATTAGCAAAGTATTATTGGATCCCAATAACGATGACGTAATCTTTGTTGGAGCGATGGGGCCGTTATTCAAAAACGATCCCAACCGAGGGGTATACCGTTCTACCGATGGAGGGACTACTTGGGAACAAAAACTATTTGTGAGCGATTCCACAGGAATCATCGATATGGCGATTCATCCTTCCGATGGCAACATTCTTTACGCGGCAAGTTGGGAACGGGTTCGTCGCCCACAATACCGTCAGTATGGAGGAGAAACATCGGGAATTTATAAAAGTACCGATGGTGGGGATACTTGGAATGAACTCACCAATGGTCTGCCAACTTTAGCTTCACAAAAAGGGAGGATTTCCATTGAAATTGCTGCTTCTAATCCTGATGTTTTGTATGCGCGTTATTCGGATGCACAAGGAAGTATTCAAGGAGTATATCGCACCAATGATGCTGGGGCGACTTGGATAGCTCTCAATGCTGGACCTTTGCAGGATATCGGATTCCATTGGTGGTTTCAAGGGATTGTGGTAGACCCAACCGATGAAAATATCCTCTATAATGTAGATTTTATTGTTCAGAAATCAACTGATGGAGGAAATAGTTGGTTTGATGTTTTTCTAAACGCACATGTCGATCAACATGCCCTGGCATTCAATGCCAGTGTGCCTGGGGAAGTCCTTTTAGGAAATGATGGGGGATTGTATTATAGTTCTAACGGTGGTGCCACTTGGACGAAGGATTACACCTTGCCAATTACACAGTTTTATCGCTTTTATGTGGACCCGAGTAATGAAAACAAGATTTACGGAGGAGCCCAGGACAATAGCACCTCTCGTACCGTGACAGGTAGTTCGGACGATTGGCAGATCATTTATGGAGGGGATGGCTTCCAGCCTTTAGTAGACCCTAATAATACCAACGTGATTTATGCCATGTATCAATATGGTAGTCTGGGGAAATCAATAAACGACGGGGCCACCTTCTTTGGGATTACCACGGGAATTGCAGGTAGTGATCGTAAAAACTGGGACACCCCTTTGGTATTCGATCCTAGCGATAGCCAAATACTCTATACTGGAACGCAACGGGTGTATAAAACGGTGAACGGAGCCCAATCTTGGTCGGCTATCAGTGGTGACCTGACCAATGGCCCAGGGGGCGGGAACCTTAATTATGGAACGATTATCAGTATCGATGTCTCTGGATTTAATTCGGATAAAATTGTTGTGGGTACCGATGATGGGAATGTGGCCTTTACTTTGGATGGTGGGGCTACTTGGACGGATATCTCCGAAACACTACCAAACAGATGGGTAACCAAGGTCTTAACTTCAAGAACCCACCCAGGTACCATTTATGCGACGTTCTCAGGCTATCGCTATGCAGAAAATATCGGACACGTATATGTAACCACAGACAATGGTGAAACATGGAGTGACATCACGCATAATTTACCGGATGTGCCCATCAATGATATTGTTCAAGCAGCAGACGGGCGACTTTTCATAGGGACTGATATCGGTGTTTTTGGTTCCGGAAATGCGGGCGAGCTATGGGAGCCACTAGGTGAAGGTTTACCAAATGTAGTCGTAACCGACATGCATATTCATGAGGCTTCCAACTATTTATATATAGCCACCTATGGACGTTCTTCTTATAAGTTGAATTTAGACGAAGTCGTTTTAGGTCTAAACAATTACAATGAATCCACTACTTTTTCCATAGCGCCGAATCCAGCCGAATCCTATTTCAACATTCAAACCAGTATGGAACAAGGAAAGGTACAGCTCTATTCGTTGGATGGAAAATTGGTAAAGGAGGCCCTTTTTGATGGTGCGCGTCGGCGCGTTGAAATTGGGGATATGCCCAAAGGAGTATACGTAGTTCAGTTGAAGTCGGAGAATAAAGCCGTTCAACAGAAATTGATCAAACGTTAATTACAACGACCATTAACTACAAGGATACATTACAGTGGCTTTTTAATCGGTTGCCTATGTACCAACGGATGGGACAAGCAGCCTATAAGGCCAATTTGGACAATACCCATAAACTTGCCGGGTATCTAAATCACCCAGAAAAAGGATTTAAAAGCGTTCATGTGGCTGGAACGAACGGAAAGGGGTCGGTAAGTCATATGGTAGCTTCAGTTCTACAAGAGGCTGGTTATAAAGTCGGACTGTATACTTCCCCTCACCTAAAGGATTTTCGGGAACGCATCAAAATCAACGGTACCCCAATTTCTAAGCGTAGGGTAAGTTCCTTCGTAAAGAAACACAAAGCCTTTTTCGAAGCAGAAGAGCTGTCTTTTTTCGAAATGACGGTTGGATTAGCCTTCGATTATTTCCGAAAGGAAGAAGTAGATATTGCGGTGATTGAAGTGGGAATGGGGGGTCGATTGGACAGCACCAATATCATTCAACCCGAGCTTTCGGTGATCACCAATATCGGATTTGACCATACCCAGTTTTTGGGAACCACCTATGAACAAATCGCCACAGAAAAGGCGGGAATAATCAAAACGAGTATTCCTGTGGTCATTGGGGAAACAGTACCCGAAACTAGAGAAGTGTTTTCAAGAATAGCCGAAGAAAGAGGGGCGCCGATATATTATGCCGAGGATTTTGAGTCCAACAATTATGTTTCCGATCTGAAAGGTAATTATCAAAGAAAGAATTTACAGACGGTTTCTATTGTTTTTAAGCTGCTTAAAGAAGCCGGATGGAAAGTATCCGAAAAGGTAATTCGATCGGGTTTAAAAAACGTGGTGGCCAACACAGGTTTATTAGGGCGTTGGCAACAGCTTCGGGAGCACCCTAAAGTAATATGTGACACGGCTCATAATAAGGAAGGTTTAGTTATTGTCATGGACCAACTAAAATCCGAGACTTTTAATAACCTACACATTGTGCTTGGGATGGTATCCGACAAAGATTTCAAGGTAATTTTACCCTTATTCCCTAAGGAAGCGCATTATTATTTCTGCGCGCCAGATTTACCTAGAGCGATGGAGGCCGAACTGTTACAGGAAAGAGCCAAGGAATTTGGGTTGTTGGGCAAGGTATATCCATCGGTGAAGAAGGCCTATAAAGCGGCACTTAAGAAGGCAAAGCAGGACGATTTGATTTATGTGGGAGGAAGTACTTTCGTTGTTGCCGAAGTTTTATAGATTTTTTAAAATAATTGTTTGCGAGTAATAAAAACTAACTTATATTTGCATCCGCTAACACTAAGGGGCGCTTAGCTCAGCTGGTTCAGAGCACCTCGTTTACACCGAGGGGGTCGGGGGTTCGAATCCCTCAGCGCCCACATCACTCACCATCCCGATGGCATTTGCCATCGGGATTTTTTTATTCCCCAAATCCCAAGCTTGCTTGAGGATGAAGGGGAATAAAAAAGAACCGCAGGTCGCAGACCTGTAGGGATGGTAATTGCAGCCGCGGCCGCCCAGGGATCACGCAAGTAATCCCTAACCCGAGCTTGCTCGAGGGTTGAAGGGAATAAAAAAAGACCACATTCGACGCAGTCGAAGGGATTTTAACTGCAG
>CAZOSF010000080.1:0-9862 GCA_964582415.1 uncultured Alteromonas sp. | reverse complement strand
GCTCACTGTTCACTCAATTGTTCATTGCCAATTGAACCAAACCCACCCCTGTATCCCCTCCCAAGAGGGGAGCCACAATTAATAAACATTACGCCTAACGCCTCACGCTTTACGCTTCACTCAATTGTTCATTACTAATTTCTAATTGTTCATTGAATCAGCTCACTGCTCACCGTTTGCGAAGCAAACTATAGTCCGCGATAGAAAATAATTGCCATTAACTCTTCAATTTTTTTTACCCCTGCCCTAAAGGGCACAAAATTGAAGTTGTAGGATAAACCAAAGACATCCAAACTCGTGACTTAAAACGTCTTGTTTCTTGGCTCTTGATTCTTGATTCTTACTGTCCCCTAAAGAAAATTATCGTACTCAACGTTTTAATAACGATACTAATATCCAAAAAGAGACTGCGCTTTTTAATGTAGTAGAGATCGTATTGCAGTTTCTCCAAGGCATCCACTTCCCCAACACCGTATTTATGATTTACCTGGGCCCATCCGGTAACTCCTGGTTTTACAAGGTGGCGCACTTCATAAAAGGGAATCTTCTCCGAAAGTTCCTTCACAAAGACAGGGCGTTCTGGTCGTGGGCCAATGACACTCATTTCGCCCTTGATAACATTGATGAATTGAGGGATCTCATCAAATCGGGACCGACGCAAAAATTTCCCAAATCTCGTTACTCGTGTATCGTTGGCCTGGGCAAATTGAGCCCCCATTTTTTCCGCATCCTTCACCATAGAACGCAATTTATAGATGCGGAAATGTCTTCCATTCTTGCCCACACGCATCTGCGTATAAAACATTGGGCCCCGATTTCCTACCAGATTACCTATGATAATGATGGGAGAAATTAGTAATCCAAACGCCAGTCCAATAACAGAAAATAACAAATCCAACACCCTATGGAAGAACAGATACAGTTTGTTCTGGTTGCTTCGGCTAAACGGGAAAAAGCGGTAAAAATCCTTATCAACATGCTGCACGGGTACCCGATGGGTTAATTCTTCATACACCTGAGTATATTCCCGAATGGGCACACCCCGTTCCAATAGATGCAGCAATTGGTTATAAAGGGAAACCGTAATCTTATCGGAAGCATTGTTGGCAACAACGATTTCACTAACGTTGTGTTCTTTGACAATGGCTTCCACATCTTTGGGTTTAAACTCCACCAGATCTACTTCCAAGTCTTCATCGATTTTTTTTGCCGTATTGATATATCCTAGCACCCGATAGTTGGGATCCGATTTATGCAAAGAAGAAACAATATTGTTTACATCCCTTTCATGGGCTATGAGGAGGATGCGCTTGTGAAATCGAGGTGTGGAGATGAGGGTGATATAAGCATAGCGCCAAACGAAAAGGGCAACATTTATTGCCACATAAAAATACACAATCTGCAATCGATTTCCAGGAAGTTCGGGTGTATAAAAAGGGGTAAGCAGATAGAAAAGAACCGTTACCGAGGACGCCAGAATAACATTCTGAACCACTACTTCAAACCTACTCGCTTTCTGTAGGTTGTAGAGTTCGAAAATACTGGCAAAAATAACCAGATAAAATCCCAGAACAATGGGCCATAGCCAATGCTCTTGGGTAATTTTAAAATAATCAAAATTAAATAACTCTCCTACGACATAAAGAACCAAGAGTACCGATATAATATCGAATACGCGAAGGAGAATTCTTCGTTCGGAAATCTCAAAATGGATACCAGAACTTTGAGACATGGCATAGGTTGGTTTGGTAGGATAAAGGTAGGAAATAATTATTCATTCAAAAGGCGCAACCATGCCTCTTTCACCATAGACCAATCGAATGTTACTACTTTTTTACGACCGGCAGTACTCAAGTTATTTGCATGCTCGGGATTTTTCAAAAGGCTTTCGATCGCCCGCACAAAAGGAATCACTTCGTTGGGTGGAACCAATAACGCTTCTTCCCGATCTTTTACTAGGTACGGAATTCCACCAACATTGGTAGATACCACGGGCAAGCCCAGTGCCATGGCCTCCAACACACTTACGGGCGTATTGTCGAAATTCGTCGTATTGATAAATATATCGTAGTCGGCTGCCAATTCCCTCCAAGCTGCTTTCGAAAGTTTTCCAGTAAAGATTACGGGTAAGCCTCTTTTGTCCGCATACTCCTTACAGGTCAGAAAACTACCATCCTTATCCGGTCCCACCATACAAAGGGTAGCACTTGGATGGTTGGGAAGCAATTGTTCCAAGACCCGTATGGCCAAAAAAGGATTATAGATTTCCGCGAACGAACGCACCCATAGTAACTTGGGAGTGACTTCTGTTCGATGTTTAAAGACATAGTCATTTAGCTCCAAGGCATTAGGAATCTGTACAACATTTGTAAAACCTTTTCTGGTGAATACTTCCATCAGATAGGGTGATGGGGCGACATTCCTGAAAGCCTTACCGAACAATTTTTTGCTACATTTAGGACTTTCCTCCAAGCGATTTGGCAAATTGCCCCCATGCAAAATGGGGATATAACGAACCCCTTTTATTCTGCAGAGCCATCCCACCACCACAGCATACCAAAAATTTTGGGTGCTATAGGTGTCGATTAATACATACTCCATGGATTGTCGATGCTTCCAAACCATTACAACCATATCCAATAGTCTCAAAACCTTATTTTTTTTTGAGGAAGCAACAACCACTTGAAATCCTAACAAACGTAACCTAGCAGCTAGGCTCGTTAATGTAGTTTCCGTCGCCTTAGGGTTGTCGGAGAGCTGATTGCCCAGATAAACGATTTTTCTTGGCGCTGCCATAGCTGATATTTAAAAGTGCTAAACCATATATAAATGCTGGTGCTGCAATTCGCATAGAAGAATGTCCTATGGTTAATAACCAGAAAATAAAGAATGGTATGAAATATATATTCCTTCTTCCTGCGATGATAGAGGCCCAAGGAGCAAACATCAAAATTAATAATGCGATCACTCCAAAGGTGCCATGTTCTGAAAACATACGTGCTATTTCATTGTGGCTGGGTAGCTCTGTATTCAAACGTTCCACATAAAAGCTTTTTACCTTACCCACCCCAATACCGAAAATCGGATTTTCACTAAAGGCTTCAAAATCTGCTATCAACAAATCGACCCTCCCAGTGGTAACGTCTTCCTTTTCTCTTCCCAGAGCGTCTTCATTGGCATAGCGATTCCCAATTAAACCACCCGTTTGAAGTAAGGCATAGATCCAAATGGCCCCAGCGGCCCCAATAACTGCAATGAATTTATAGGTCAGTTTAAATTTGGCCTTTAGACTGGTCGACAAATAATAGATGATGGTAAAGAAGGCACACATTACTAAAGCAGTTATCACCCCTCCCCTTGAAAAAGTTATTAAAGCCCTATAGGCCATAGCCGCTAGGAAAAACATCATAATCAAATGAACCAATTTGTTGGGATAGGAAATCAGCAAGCGATTGTACAACAAAAACACCCCTAGTCCCAGAACGGTGGCTACCTGGTTCGGTCCAAAACCACCCGAGGTGGCCGATGTGGAAACCGTACTGGTAATCACCTCTCTAACATCGGGATTGTACAAATAGATGTATACGGTCATGGCAATTAATGGATAAATCATGGTATCCATAACCGACAGCATTCGTTGAAAACTAATCGTTCTATTGAAGCAATAGACAGCCGAAATAGTAAGCGCAATGGGGCCGCTAAGATTAAATAAAATCATCTTTCTGAATTCCGCATCAAAATTCAGGTTTAGGTAGGCAACATAAACCCCGGGTAAAAGTAGCAGAAAATAGAAAACATAGGTAAAGGCATTCCTTTTAAACCCCTGATAAAACATCCCCATGAGCAAAAAGAGGATTACCATATATTTTCCTGATTCATAAAAGATCAATGCTTTGGTCATCCGAAAATACACTTCGGCCCCTGCCATATAAGCCGCTGCGTGAAGCACTTCCTTTTGTTTATCCGATCCAACTACAATTCGATACAAGAAATAAGCCGTGACCACAAAGAAATAGAGCATCATCAATGGCTTAAACACACTCGCCAATACCCCGACTCCTATGTGAAACAGGATAAGGACCAAAGGCTGGGTAGTATTTATTCGTCTCTTTTTAATCACGGTTGTTTTATGATTTCTTGCACTATCCGCCGATTGTAAAATTCAAAGGTAAATCTACTAATCGCCTCATGCCCGTTTTTAGCCTTATCTAAGATGCTTTGGGGTGAGGATTGACCTAATGCCGCCAACACTTTTAATACTTCTTCCTTAGTCGGACTGGACAAAATATATCCATTTTCTTCATGAACATATTGTCCAATACTAGATATATTGGAAACTATGGGTACACAGCCAAAATTCATCGCTTCAGCGATCACTTTCGGGAACCCTTCAGATGCAGAGCTAGGAAGCAACAGGAAAGAACATTTCTTATATAAATTAAAAACGGCCTGGCGATCAAGAAAGCCATGAAACTGCACTTTTAAATCATTTTCTTTGGCAAATTCTTCATAAAAGAACCTGTTAGGCCCATCTCCCACAAAATGTATTTTTTCATACCAACCATTTTTTGCACTTTCGGCAAAGGCATCGAGAATTCGCTGCACTCCCTTTTCATCTTCCAAACGTCCCACGAAGAGAAAATTAAAAGGCGCTACATAGGATTTCTCGGTAAGCAATTTCTTCCCAATAGAGCGCTCTTCTGCTGTAAGGCACGGATTCTCGAACGTCATACAATGCTTGGGTTGTGTATTCCAAGTTCCATTGATAGTTACAGTACGATACTGATTTTTTAGGAACCAACGCTGCAAGGCATAACCCATGGGAGGATTGCTTTGATTCCAATTCCCAGCATATTTAAACCATCCCTTTTTTCTTACCAACAAAGTAAAGTAAGGAATAAGATAGACCCCCATTCCGGTAGGCACTCGCAATTGAAATACATCCACCTCTTTTAATACTTTGGAAATAATGGCTATGGTTTTTGGAATTTTGAAAACGATTCCCAATTTGTTCCAAATGGATTTTCCTCCTTGTTTTGGTATGGGTACAAACCGAATGTTTTTTGCCGAATAGGGTAAAGCGCTGGGGGGAGGCGACTCTTTGTGCAAGACTGCCAGATGTATGATTTCATCGAAATGGGAAGCTAAATGGTTAAGTTCCGACACCGTGGGGCCCCATCCTACTACAGATCCATCCGCACTTTTATAATGTTCGGTATGTGAAATCACTGCTAGCCTCATAATTCTATAACAGAAAGGTATTGTTTTACAATCTTATCCCATGTAAAATGTTCAACCCATTCTAAAGCACCTTTCGAATAATTTTCGTAGTTGTGTAGTATCCTCTCCAATGTTTGTTCTAATTCGACATGATTGCCTAAAGATACCAATTCACCGGACACTCCTGGGCGTATTGCATCTTCAACCCCACTCCCCTTTCCTCCTACAGCCGGTAATCCTAGGGCATTCGCTTCCAATATGGCAATACCAAATCCCTCGACATCTCCTGCTGGGGTTCGCTCACTCAGCATTATAAAAACAGAACATGTTTGGGTCAATTCTATTTTGTCCTTTTCATTTACCCTTCCATGGAAATGAACCGCATCTCGAACACCGAGCGATTCGGCTAGCCGTTCCAAACGTTCCATTTCCGTGGGCACTCCAATCATATGATATTCTATATCCGGAAACCTAGTTTGCAACGAGGGCAAGGCTTCAATAACATTGTGCTGGCCTTTGCGCAAAGTAAGGTTTCCAACGGTTACGAGTTTTAAAGGTGACTGGAAAAACTTCTTTGAAACAGGTTTTGAATGTACTGGCAATGAGTACCCGTTGGGAATAATGTGCACATTTTTAATTGAAAGATTTTCTACCAATGAAGCCGTGTACTTTGAAACCGCAATCACGTCATTTGCCTTTGTCAAAGCACCATTGACCCATTTTCGTTGTTCCCTAGAAGGCAATAATAATTCACTTCCATGAAGTATGGCAATCCATTTTTTTCCGGAGCGTTTTGGTTGTATCCAATGCAGTATAAAAAGGCTGAATTTACCGGAAACCAATATAACGTTGTAGGATTTGGACAGTTTTCGGGCAAGACGAATTCGTTTTAAATACGTAGTAATAATAAGCCTATGCCGCTTAATGCGTACCACTTCATAGGGCAGTTCCTTGTCGAATTTCGCCTCCTCCTTACCATCGGCCGACCTATAATCGGTTAGCACACACACCTCTTTCCCTTGCCTTGTCAATGCTTTTGCCAATTCACAGGAATGGGTCCCTATGCCACCGGGTTGTGGTGGAAATTCAGAAGTTATAAGTAATATCCTATTCGAGTTCACCGATGAAGGGGCCTTGTTTGAGTTTTTTACTTGCCAATCGCCAAGATTGCAGTACTTGTATCATTATTATTGGGAATACGAGTACAGTGATAAAGATACCCAAAATCAGCATTTTTCGATTCTTTTTAAACCGATAAGGCATTACCGAGGGAGGTACCGTTTTCAAGAGGGCCAAGAGTGTGGGCCTGTTCCCAAAATACCTTCTAAAGAGATACAAAACACTAGGTATGGGCCTGGGGGCAAACCATTTTTTGGGACGAAAAGCATCCCAGCTCCCCATTTGTCGAAGTCCACCGGTACCTGCCTTCACATCAATACAACTTGCAAAAGGAGTTGATACACTCTTCACACCATGTAAATAAGCTCTTAATCCAAATTCCCCATCGCCCATTCGTTGACGTTCGAACTGCCTATCGAACATTCCAATCTTTTTAAATACTTCTTTATAAAGCGCAGCATTACCGGTTGCAAATTGAGAGGCCACTGAAAAGTAGGATCGGTCTTTGGGAATACCACTCCCTTCTGGAAAGAACACCCCAGCAGATATGTCCGCCTTGAAGTAGTCCAAACATTTTAAGTGATTTTCTATCCAATCGGGTTCGATCCGAACATCATCTTCCGATAGCATGATAACGGCACCCTTCGAAAATTTAACGGCTGTATTCCTAGCCAGCCACAAGGCTGGTTCCTCCTGATGCACCGGTTTTAGGCGGAGGTTAAAGGAATCATAAAAATCCCTGCGATAAGGCTGAGATTGATCTACCACAACAATTTCGAAGTTTTGGTAGGTTTGCTTTTCAAAATCCCTTAAAATAGCCTCCAGATACTCATACCTATTCAAAGTAGGAATAACTACAGATACAAGCGGCATCTCGGCAATCAATGCCGAACGGAACGTTTCATATTCAGGGTAGTTCAATGGAGAATCGGCCAAGTCCACCCTGCTCACCTTTCTGTGTTTCCAATACCCACGAAACTCCCGAAATGGATTTTTCAGGGTGAGCAGTCGTAATAGCAACACATACACTGACCAAACGGGATGAAAATACTTTCGAATAAACCGGTATTCATCCGATACTGGTAATTTGCGCAATTCAGAATATGTTGTGGCAGTTCCAACGTACCCTTTCTTTATTGCCTGCCAGGATTGATCGTATGCATCCGAGAGTCCATTATCATACCCTGGATCCGCCATTAGTTGTTCTCGAATTTTTACAGGTAATGACGCTGCAACGGGATAAATAAAGTGGCCATCCCTTTTCGGAAGTTGAAAATAATGAGTTGGTTGTATGTACTTCGTGAATCGGAAGAGCATTTACTTTCCAGGTAAAGTTATAGGATTATTAAAATATGTCTCAATAAACAAATCGGTGAATTCCTTTGCCCCTTTACCATTCAAATGAGTAGCGTTTGAAAAAAGCTCACTATTTTCTATGGCATTTGAGAAGTCGTGGTATTGATTTAATTCTGTTTTTAATTGCTCCAACGACCCTTTAAGACGGTAGTATGGGGCAGTAAAGAAATATACATCGACGTCCTTCTCTCTACACAACTCTTCAATCTTTTGAAAATGGCGATTGGAAACTCCCTCTAAAGAATGGGGCACTGAAAATGAAGCATTTTTAGGAATCTCTCCATTCCTGCGTACAAATCCATAATCTAATTCAACAAAATTCCCCTTTTTTAAATAATTAGACAACACGTATCTATATCCTAATCTTGAATCAAATTTTTGATAACGAATAAATGGTATAAAATGATAAAATTGATATTCCTGCCCATAGGGTTTAAAGGATTCATATATTTCCTTTTCTTTTATAAAGGGTATCCATGAGATTTTTCCAATCCCGTCTGGATTCTCTTTAAAGAACATGTGATCTACTTGAATAAAAATTCTCGGTACGTGTACCCGCTTTAAGAACTCCCTTACAGTCAATTCAATTTCAAAAGGACTACTAGCATTGTACGCCAAATTTATCCCCACCTTACCTGTCTCTGTTTTAATTTGCGATGGAATTAAATGATTTAGAGCTCTTGAGGAACCGAAAATGGCATAATCCAATGAATCTGTGGCTTCCATACTTCTTATCCATTGCACCTTTGTTTTTATTGCAAAATCATTGAACGACTTCGTATAGATAAACTCCAATATAAAGGTGAATAATAAAATTAGGGCAAAAAGGGAAATCAAATATTTAAAGAAACCTTTCATCAAAATTGAAAATAAATGAATTCCTGAATATTTGAAAAACTTCCCAAAACCATAATTAAGAAAATTACAAACCCTGTCTTAAGATGTACATACTTTTTTGGGAATAATGGGAATTCTTCCGTTCGTGTTGGCCATTCCATTAAAAGTAAAACCAAAATATAGGGTATTAGTTCCCAAGAATGGCGCTCTATGGACAGCATATCCAACTGGAATTCAAAATTCAGCATTTTTTTAAGATAGTCCCAGGCAAAGCCTATAGAATCTGATCGAAAAAACAACCATCCAAATAGTGCAATCAAAAATGTCCCAATCATAGATAGGGTTTCCCTTAAACTCGGAATCAATCGATTCAATGCCACCGTATCTAGATAGCGTCTGTTCTTCTCTCTAATCAATAAGGGTACGAAAAAAAGTGCATTTATGCCCCCCCAAACTATAAAAGTCCAATTCGCACCATGCCAGAAACCACTAACAAGAAATATGGCAAATACATTGCGAATAACAATGCTTCTCCTGCCTTTACTACCTCCTAAAGGAATGTATAAATAGTCTCGAAACCAAGTGGATAGAGAGATATGCCATCGTCTCCAAAATTCTCCAATATCCCTAGAAAAATAGGGATACCTAAAATTGGTCATTAATTTAAAATTGAATAAGCGGGCAGTACCTATGGCTATATCGCTATAGCCGGAAAAATCACCATATATCTGAAAGGCAAAATAAATCAATCCTAATAATAACGTACTTCCAGAATAATGGTCAGGGTGTGAAAAAATATCATTTACATATTGGGCACAATTGTCGGCAATTACAACCTTTTTAAACAAACCCCAGATTATTTGTCGTATTCCCAAAATGGCATCCTCTCGATCAAATTTTCTTATGCGGAAAAATTGCGGAAGCAGATTTGATGCTCTTTCAATAGGTCCAGCAACCAATTGTGGAAAAAAGGAAACAAAGGCCGCAAATGCGATAAAATCTTTTGTTGGTTTTAGTTTCCCTCTATAAACATCTATGGAATAACTGAGGGTCTGAAAAGTATAAAAGGAAATACCTACAGGTAAAATTATATTTATCGTACTGGGAGTAAAGTCATACCCAAAGAATCGAAACGCATTATTAAAGTTTTCTATGAAAAAATTGTAATATTTAAAGAATCCTAAAATGCCCAAATTAGAAAGTAAACTAATTAAAAGAAGCATCTTCTTGCGGCGTGGATCTGGTTGCTTACCCATAAATACCCCAACGCCATAGTCGATTATTGTACTTAAAAATATTAGTCCAAGAAATCGCCAGTCCCACCATCCGT
>CAZOSF010000079.1:0-10090 GCA_964582415.1 uncultured Alteromonas sp. | reverse complement strand
CAGGAATTTGGAAAGGACGAATTTATTTTTAAGCAGGTGATTCAAGTCCCCTTCCCTTTTAAAGATCGTGAAGTTGTAGCACGTTGTGAAATAAAAAAGTTGCCCGGTGGCAGCATCCGTTTAGATCTTGAAGAAGAACCCAACTTCATTCCAGAAAACGAGGACTATGTTCGAATGCTTATTTCAAGAGGACATTGGCTGCTTACTCCTACCCAAGGTGGAACCAATGTAGAATACTCCTTCCACTCAGATCCCGGGGGGGAAATTCCCGCTTGGTTGGTCAACCAGTTTATCGTAAATACCCCGTTTAAAACTATCAAAGGGTTACGAGAATATCTAAATAAATAAATTTCCAATCTTCTTGCCTTCTATCCCTACTTTTTAGGCACAAAAAAAGCCGCCCAAGGTGGACGGCCTTCCATTAACTAAAACCGAAATTTATTTTACTGCTTCGTATCGTTTTGCAACCTCGTTCCAATCGATCACATTATAAAATGCGCTGATGTAATCGGGACGTCGGTTTTGATAATTGAGGTAGTAGGCATGTTCCCAAACATCAATACCCAGAATAGGAGTGCCTCCGCAACCCACTCCAGGCATTAAGGGGTTATCTTGGTTTGGAGTGGCACAGATATCCAGTTTTCCACCGGGATGTGCACACAACCATGCCCAACCTGATCCAAATTGCGTAGCTGCTGCTTTTGAAAATGCTTCCTTAAAAGCGTCAAAACTTCCAAAGTTCGCGTTCATGGCTTCCCCAAAACTTCCAGAAGGTGTTCCACCTCCCTTGGGTGACATGATTTCCCAAAACAGGCAATGGTTATAGTATCCGCCGCCATTGTTACGAACAGCTTTGTTATTCATGTCCAAGTTTCCTAAAATTTCTTCGATGGATTTTCCCTCCATATCAGTTCCTTGAATAGCATTGTTCAGATTATTGGTATAACCTGCGTGGTGCTTTCCGTGATGGATTTCCATGGTTCGGGCATCTATATGGGGCTCTAAAGCGTCAAATGCATATGGTAATGCTGGTAATTCAAATGGCATATTATTGTGTTTTTTTGGTTATTACTTCAGTGATTTCTCCAAAATTAGCCAATTTGAATGGGAAAAACTGTTAGAGAATTTATAAGTTTTTTATTCCACGATAGAGATTCTTAATAGTATCTTTAAAGCATCCCATACTTTTTCGAAATTTTGACAAATAGAGCTCCCTTTTTGGTTTACAATGCCTCCGCTGGTAGTGGAAAGACCTATACCCTGGTGAAATCGTATTTGGAAAAGCTGCTGACGAATCCAAATCCCGATACCTTCAGACATCTGCTGGCCATTACGTTCACAAACAAAGCCGTGACAGAGATGAAGTCCCGTATACTAAAGGTTTTGGTTCAGTTATCGAGGGGAGAAATGCAAGAGCCAGCAAAGAGCATCGCTAAAGCATTTGAGGAAGAGCATCAACTCGGTCTTGGTGAACTTCAAGAGCGTTCCCAAAGGATTCTCAAACATTTGTTAAACAATTACGCGTTGTTCAGCGTTGAGACCATCGATCATTTCAATCACCGATTGCTACGAACTTTCAGTAGAGACTTGGGCTTAAACCCCAACTTCGAGGTAAGCATGGAAACGCCATTGTTGTTGGCAGAAGCCGTAGACCAGCTAATAGCTTTGGCAGGTGAAGATCCTGAAATCACGAAATGGTTGGTACAGTTTGCCCTTCAAAAAACAGAAGAAGACAAATCATGGGATGTAAGCAGGGACCTCAGAAATTCTGCCAAACTGCTCACACAGGAAAATGATTTGGTTTACCTAGAGAAATTGAGGTACAAAAGCTTAGAGGCATTTGAAGACCTTCGAAATATTTTATACAAGCGAATTCATGATTTTGAATCGATAGCGCAGGAAAAAGCCCAACACTTACTTTCCCTTTTTGAACAAAATGCCTTGGATGCTACCCATTTCGACCGGGGTTCTTTGTATAATTTTTTCGAAAAGATTGCTGAAGGTGCGACGGAATTGAATGTTGAAATGGCATGGCAAAATAAGGTTGGGGTAGCCCAACTATATCCAAAGCGGGTGGAAAACACCCCACAGGCCGACGCCATTGATAAACTCGTTCCCATTATTGCTGAAATTTTAGATTGGATTCGATGTGAGTACCCGTCCTATTTAAAACACCAAAACATAACGACCCAATTGATTCCTTTGGCGACAGTACACTTGGTCGACACCCAGTTGCAAGGTCTTAAATCTACGTACAACCTGCTTCCTATTTCAGAATTCAACAGCATAATACACAAGGAAATAAAGAATCAGCCTGCACCCTTTATCTATGAGCGATTAGGGGAGCGTTACCAACATTTTTTCATCGATGAATTTCAAGATACCTCCCTGTTACAATGGGATAATCTTCAGCCACTGGTGGAAAATGCCTTAGCACAATCACAAGGCGAAGGTGAGGCGAGCTTGATGATCGTTGGCGATGCTAAACAATCGATTTACCGCTGGAGGGGAGGTTTGCCCGAACAGTTTATCAGGCTTTATTCGGGTGAAAATCCTTTTCCTTTCGTAGAGAAGAAAACCATAAATCTGGACACCAATTTCCGTAGTTGCAAAGAAGTCGTCACCTTTAATAACCGCTTTTTCACCTATCTATCAGGTCAATTTGATGACAATTCTCACCAAGGTTTGTTCGCGGATGGAAATAAACAAAAATACCGTCACGATTTTGAGGGGTACGTAAAACTTTCGTTTTTGGAATCTGTCGATGCGGAAGAAACGAATGAGGTTCACCCAGAAGCCGTTAAAGAACAAATAAAATCGCTCCTAGAACGAGGGTATAAACCGGGGGATATCTGTGTGCTCACCCGTAAAAGACAGGAAGGAGTGATTGTTAGTGAGGCCCTGTCCAAAGAAAAAATACAAGTGGTTTCCGAAGAAACCTTACTCCTAAAAAATGCGCCAGCGGTAAAAGTCTTAATCGACCTTTTGCAACTTTCCCTTCGTCCTGAAGATGATGAGGCCAAGGTGCGTATCTTGGAATTTATCGCTGAACTCGCTCAAACCCAGAACAAATTACATGATTGGGCCCAAGCATGTATTGGGAAAGGAACAAAAGCATTTCAAAACGTTGTAAAAGAGCAAGGATATCCACTAAATTTTTGGAAGCTAAGGAGCCTTGGTGTCTTCGAAACCTTGGAATATTTCATCCAACGTCTAGGTTTAAACCTAAATTCTGATGCTTTTCTCGTTTCCTTTATGGATTGGGTATTCCAATTTTCCCAAAACCCCTTAAATGGCAAAACCGAATTGTTAGAGTACTGGGAACTGAAGAAAGACGAATTGAGTATACGTGTTCCCAACGATGGGGAGGCCGTTCGCGTTATGACCATCCATAAATCGAAAGGACTACAATTTCCAGTGGTACTTTTTCCTTTCGCTCATTTGGACATCTACAAAGAAATCGACCCTCAGTTATGGTATCCATGGAATGAAGATGGTTTTGAGGAATTATTAATTCGTTTTAAGAAAGAAATCGCCACTTACAGTGACGCTGGAGCACTCTTGTACCAAAAACATAGAAGCACCCTTCAGCTAGACAACCTCAACCTCCTGTACGTTGCCTTGACAAGGGCACAACAAGAGTTGTACATTTTCTCAAAAATGGAGTTTTCAAAAAGCGAACCCAAGACATATGCCGATTTTTTCCAAGGATATCTCCAGGAAAAACAGCTTTGGAATCCTACAAAAACTATTTACGATTTTGGCAAATTGGAACCTCCTCAGTTCCAGGAAGACTATTCTGGTAGCACCCAATCGTTTGGTTACATAGTGGCGCTTCCTGAAGAACATGGACTTTCCTTGATCCAGTCTATTAATACAGAAGACATGTATCAAGGTGCAACAGCAAGAGCCTTCGGTAACATATTCCATGAATTCATGGGAGGTATTCATCATAAAGATGAGTTAGAACAGGCTTGGGGTGAAATCAGCACCCAATATTCCCATAACTTGGAAGCGATAGAAACCCTCCCTGCCACTGCAAAATTGCTTTTCGAAAATGAACTGTTGACACCGCTGTTCACATCGCATGAAACCATCCTTATCGAAAAAGACATTATTACTCCAAACGGCGTGGTACGCCCTGATAGGATGAACCTTCACGCTGACAACAGCATCACCCTTTTAGACTACAAGACAGGCGAGCCAAGAGAATCCCACAAAATCCAGATGAAAGGTTACACCGAAGCGGTTCAAGCCATGGGATATTCCATTCGAAATGCCTATCTGGTTTATGTGAAACCTGAAGAAATTTTGGTAAATAAAACGTAACTTTGACCAAAGAAAAAACAACATCCATGTACGGAAAAATAAAAGAACATCTTCAAAAAGAATTACAGGAAATAAAAGACAATGGCCTCTTCAAAAAAGAACGCATCATCACCTCTCCCCAAGATGCCGTTATCAAAATAAATACAGGACAAGAAGTCATAAATTTCTGCGCCAACAATTATCTCGGGCTCTCCTCGCATCCGGATGTGATTCAAGCTGCGAAAGACACCATGGATACTCATGGATACGGAATGTCTTCCGTTCGATTTATCTGTGGCACCCAAGACATTCACAAAGAATTGGAGCAAAAAATTGCCCATTTCTACCATACCGAAGATACCATACTTTATGCTGCAGCTTTTGATGCCAATGGAGGTGTATTTGAACCTCTCTTTGGCCCAGAAGATGCTATCATTTCTGACTCCTTGAACCACGCTTCGATCATTGATGGAGTTCGCCTTTGTAAAGCAGCCCGATATCGTTATCAGAACAGCGATATGGAAGACTTGGAAAAACAACTTAAGGCTGCCGACGAAAATGGGGCTCGCTTTAAAATCATCGTAACAGATGGCGTTTTTTCTATGGACGGATTGGTAGCGCCACTCGACAAGATTTGTGACTTAGCGGATGCCTACGATGCCCTTGTGATGATCGACGAATGCCATGCCGCTGGATTTATTGGCGAAACGGGACGGGGAACCCTAGAAGAAAAAGGGGTGATGGGACGGATCGATATCATCACTGGAACCTTGGGAAAAGCTCTGGGTGGCGCTATGGGAGGCTATACAACAGGAAAAAAGGAGATTATCGAAATGTTGCGTCAACGCTCCCGTCCTTATTTATTCTCCAATTCATTGGCGCCTGCCATTGTTGGGGCTTCTATTAAAGTATTCGAAATGTTGGAAAACGATACTGCTTTAAGGGATCGGCTTATGGAGAACACCGCCTATTTCAAAAAGGGAATGAAAGAAGCTGGGTTCGACATTATTGATGGCGATTCGGCTATTGTTCCCGTTATGCTTTACGATGCGAAGCTTTCCCAGACCATGGCAGACATGCTGTTGGAGGAAGGCATTTACGTTATAGGTTTCTTTTATCCTGTGGTTCCTCAAGGAAAGGCGCGCATCAGAGTACAGCTATCAGCGGCACATACAAAAGCCCATTTAGACAAGGCTATCAGTGCCTTTATCAAGGTGAAACAAAAATTGAATCTCTAGTCACAGGACGCCTATATTTTAGGGTTTTAAACGACTTTATTTGTAAAAAATTTAATAGATTTGCTTTTGTTAATAAAATTTAACAACTTACTTTTGCTCTATTAACACTTAAAAAATTAAACAATCGAATATGAAACATCTTAACAGTATCTTAGTTGCTGCCTTCTTGTTTTTAGTAGTGGGTGTAGCAAATGCACAGGATGAAAACAATCCTTGGGCAGTAGAAATCGGTATCAACGCCGTTGATGTTTATCCAGTAGGTCTTACCGATACCGGACGCATTCCGCTTGAGGGTCCAAACGGTGAAGATCTGAAAGGTAAACTTTTTGATGAGTACTTCAACCAAAACGATCACTGGAGCATCCTACCTTCTGTTTCCAAAGTTTCGATAGGTAGATATCTTGGTGACGGTTTCACTTTTGCAGCTGTTGGTACCATCAACAAAATCGATAAAATTGGTGACATGTCAGCAGACGATCTAGTTTACTACGGTGCTGATGGTGAAATCAAATACAGTATGCGTAAACTTTTCGGAAACCGTTGGTTTGATCCTACAATCGGTGTTGGAGGGGGTTACACTTGGGTAGACGATATCGGATTCGGAACTGCTAACGTTTTGGCAAGTGTACGTTTCTGGTTTACTCACAATTTTGGTGTTAACTTCCAAAGTACTTATAAGCACGCTTTCGAAGAAGATTATGGAATTACCCATTTCCAACACTCAGTTGGTGTGACTTTCCAATTTGGTGGAAAAGATACTGATGGTGATGGAATCTATGATAACGAAGACGAATGTCCAGAAACTCCAGGTCTTCCTGAGTTTAACGGATGCCCTGACACTGACGGTGATGGAATCGAAGATCGTAACGATGCTTGTCCAGAAACTCCTGGTGTAGCTGAGTTCAACGGTTGTCCTGACACAGATGGTGATGGTATTCCAGATCCTCAAGATGCTTGTCCTACTGTTCCTGGTATCCCTGCATTGAATGGTTGTCCTGATGCGGATGGTGATGGTATCACTGACGCTGAGGATGAATGTCCAAACACTCCTGGTCCAGCTGCTAACAACGGATGTCCTTGGCCAGACCGTGATGGTGACGGAGTTCTTGACAAAGACGATCAGTGTCCAGATATCCCAGGTACTGTTGCTAACAACGGATGTCCTGAAGTATCTATCGAAGTGTTGAACCAATTGAATGAGTACTCTAAAGTAATCTTGTTCGACTACAACAAAGCTACTATTCGTCAAGAGTCTCACGAAACATTGAACAACATCTTGGCCATCATGAAGGAGTACCCAAATACTCAATTCGAGATTGAAGGTCACACCGATAGCCAAGGTTCTGATTCATACAACCAAGACCTTTCTGAAAGACGTGCTAAGTCTGTTCACGATTACCTAGTAAACGCTGGTATGGATGACGACCGTCTACACTACAAAGGATATGGTGAAAGCCGTCCAGTAGCTACCAACGCTACTAAAGCCGGAAGACAACAAAACCGTCGTGTAGAGATTTCTTTGAGAAAATAATCTCACTATAAAACCTAAGAAAAACGCCTCCCTTTCGGAGGCGTTTTTTATTTTTAGGGATGCAATCATTCCTTTCAGAAGTTATCCAAAAACTGCAGCAGCAAGATATTACATTATCAGATTATCTGCTCATTGTTCCTAGCAAACGTGCCGGAGGTTTTCTTCGAAGGGAATTGGCGATTGCATCACAAAAAACCTTCTTTGCTCCTACCATACTGAGTATCGAGGAATTCGTTACCACTATTTCTGGCTTGCGTCCTATATCCAAAAGCACCTTAGCTTTAGAAAGTTATAAGATATATTCCCAATTTAAGGAAGAGTCTTTGGAATCCTACCTGAATTGGGCCGAACCAATTCTGAACGACTTCAGTGAAATCGATCGGCATCTCGTGCCTCAAAAGGAGTTTTTCGAATATCTAAGCAGCATTAAACTACTCGAGAAATGGGGGATTTCAGAACAGGAAACCCCAATGATCAAAGACTATATTTCTTTTTGGGAATCGATTCATTCCTTTTATACGGAACTCACAGAATCGTTGCTTTCCCAACAATGCGGATATCAAGGTTTGATCTACAGAAAAGCAGTAGAAGAGATTGAATTTTATCTTGAAAAAAACCAACATACACCACATGCGTTTATCGGATTCAATGCTTTGAACAAGGCAGAGCAGATAATCATCCAGGAGTTATTGGCTCATGGAAACACGCAAATATTCTGGGATATGGACGCCCATTTTGTAGAAGATTCCAGCCATAGTGTTTCTCATTTTTTCAGAAAGTATCTGAAAGAATGGCATTGGTTTCAAAAACAAGGTGCTCCCCAACTTGAGCGCCATTTCGAACAGCAGAAGGTCTTCCGTGTCGTAGAGGCCCAATCCGATATAGAACAGGTTAAATATACAGGTACCCTACTGCAAAAATATTCCGAAGCGGAGCTTTCGAAAACCGCTATTGTTTTGGCCGATGAATCCCTTTTGGTTCCCCTTCTGTATTCCCTACCCTCCACACTTCAGAAGGTTAATGTCACTATGGGCTATCCTATAAAGTCATTACCCGCTGCACAATTCTTTTTGCAATGGTTGGAACTGGCGCGTACTGCCAAAACCCGATTGTATTATCGCGACCTGCAAAAGGTTTTGAATCATCCCGTAGGCCAATATCTGGTTCCGGAAGCCACAGAAATTTTAACATCCCTATCTGAGCAAAACCGTACGCATATACTTCTGGAGGACCTACTGGAACAATACCCCAATAGTTCGAAAGACTCCTTGCGTCATCTTTTCGACCTCAGTGCAAATCTTCCAAATAAAACCCTTGAAGCAGCCATCTCACTGCTCAATAAGCTATTAGATCAGGACCTGCCCTTAATAGAGCAACTTGTTTTTCAAAAGTTATGGTCATTGTTTCAGGAAATACAGCGGCTCCAAATTGAAGAAGAACTTTTGAATTCGAATGAAGCATTAAAGCTTCTTTTTGAAATGTTGCTGCATAGTGAAGCACTGGATATGGAGGGGGATGCCTATGAAGGCCTACAGATTATGGGTATGTTGGAAACCCGTGTTTTAGACTTCGAGAACATCATCTTGCTTTCGGTAAATGAGGGTACGTTACCAACAGGGAAAAGCCATGCCTCTTATCTCACTTACGACCTTAAGAAACAGTTCGACCTTCCCATGCATACCGAAAAGGATGCAATTTATGCCTATCACTTCTTTCGATTATTACAGCGCTCTTCTCAAGCAACCCTGCTCTACAATGCCTCTTCCAGTGGCCTGAGCTCCGGCGAAAAGAGCAGGTTTCTTCTACAATTGGAAATAGACAATTTGCCTTCTCATGCCCTTGAATTTGTCAGCCTCCATCAAAAGGTAACTGTTCCCAAAATAGCGCTGAAATCCTATGAAAAAAATGCTGCTATCCTTCGACGATTAGAAGAAATCGCTACCAAAGGCTTTTCACCCTCTGCCCTTACATCTTTTGTAAGAAACCCGAGGGACTTTTACTACCAGCGTATTTTACGTATTCAAGAGCTTGAAGAAGTCGAAGAAACTGTTGCATTTAATACCTTAGGAACTATTGTCCACGGTGCTTTGGAGTGGCTCTATAAGCCCATGGAAGGGAAGTTGCTTACCGAATCCCAATTGAAGGAAGCCTATTTAAAATCGGATGCTATGGTCGTCTCTCAATTTGAAGAACACTATAAGTTGGGCGATTACAGAAAAGGCAAAAACCTCATCATTTTCGAGGTGGCCAAACGTTATGTACAAAAACTTATCGCATGGGATCTTCAGGCTTTAAAAGAAGGACATATAATTTCACTCCAAGCCCTAGAATCTAAATTAAAAATACCACTGAATGGGCTAGATGTGGGATTCCCGGTATTTTTAAATGGAACTGTGGATCGCATCGATTTGCTCGATGGTTCCCTCCGAATTATAGATTACAAGACGGGTAAGGTAGAGCCCCGGTTTTTATCTATATCTAACTGGGACGACCTTTTGGGAAATTATGACTTTAGCAAAGCTTTCCAGGTGCTTACCTATGCCTATATGTTGAATGAGGTCAATCCTTTTCAACAGGCCCAAGCAGGAATCCTCTCCTTCAAGTCGATGAAGCAGGGGTTTATGCCCTTTGTTGATAAGAATCGCAAACAAGCATTCGTAGATGCAGAAACATTGTCCCACTTTGAAGGCTATCTATTTAAACTGATCCAAACCATATGTGATCCAAACCAACCCTTTGTAGAAAAGGAAATCAAAGAGAAGAATTGGTAATGTTTTTCGATTAACAAAGAACAATTAGAAATTTTCAATTGGGTGAATGGTGGGCAGAAAAACATAAAACTGTGATTCTTAAAAACTCAAAGCTGAATCGAGGTTCAAATCCTACAATTCAAAAATCAAAAAGCTACAATCGTTGATCTGCATTTAAACAGAAGGGATTTACTCCGTCGGCCCAGCGTTTTCGAAAAACTCCAAACCTCCTTGCGGCAGACAGGTAGGAAATCACACGCCCT
>CAZOSF010000078.1:2653-10160 GCA_964582415.1 uncultured Alteromonas sp. | reverse complement strand
GGTGGCCTCACTGGGCTGGGAATTAGTTTTTTGGTGTATTATTTCGTTCACTTCTTAGCCCTTTGGATTATTACCAAAAGGGCCTATGGGTTTGCGTTTCAACCGGGATTTTTCACCATATTTTTTACGAGTATCCTGCTGTGTGCTGCCGCGTTCACTGTGACACAACTTTTAGAAGGAGGAATGCAATATGTCCTCCTAGGGGGCTTAATTGTAATTTCTTGCCTATTTTCGCTGTATCAGTTGAATACCAAAATGGATCTTAAGAGTTTCCTTCAAAAGCTATTTAAAAGAAAGTAATGGCAGCTTTACGCAGTACATATCGACAATGGAAGCGACGATCCAAGTTGTTTTGGACCATCAATTGGTGGAAATCTATTTACTTTAATTGCAAAATGTTTCCCTTTTCCGTGGCCCGAAAACTTCCTGTGCTTTTTTATGGTAGTGTTAAGCTTCGGGACCTAAGTGGAAAGATTATTATAGATGCCCCGATTAAGAAAGGGATGATCGGATTTGGGCAACCCTACGAGTTTTTTAGTAGGGAGAAGGGCATCGCCGAAATTGCCTTAAGAGGCACCATGAAATTTAGGGGATACGCCCAGTTTGGGAAAGACTTTCAAATTTTAGTTGATGAAGGAGCGACTCTGGAAATGGGTCATATGGCGTCTTTGGCGTCTAGTGGTCGTATTGTGTGCAAGGAGAAAATCACACTGGGGATCTATGCGCGGATTGGTTCAGAGAGCCAATTGATAGATACCAACTTTCACCAGATGGTAAACACAGCGACTGGGGAGAAGTATGCAATGACCGGTTCGATTCAACTGGGCGATTACAATTTCGTTAGTAATCGAGTCACCTTCATGCAGGGCACCATCACGCCGAACTACTGCACGATTGCTTCCAATACCCTTTGTAATAAAGACTACACTACTCAAGGGGAGAATATACTGATAGGGGGAATCCCCGCCAAGCTCTTGAAAATGGATATTTCAAGGGATTGGAAGGGAGAGGAAGCCCTGATGGAAAAATATTTAAAGCTCTTCTGAAATATTCAGACTCATGGTATACTTCTTGAAGGGATTTTTGGAAATTAAACCACAACGTATGAAGAATATACTTTCACTGAGTCTCGCCTTATTAATTGGGATGGCTGCTTGGTCACAAGACTGGGATTTCAGCCCACCGAACTACCAGCAGATAGCTTCCAATATTGCTTCGGAGTCCTCTCCGTATTTCTACAAAACCTTGATGCAGCGTTTTAAAAGTGGGGATACTACGATGACGATCGAAGAAAAGCGACATCTGTATTATGGCTATTCTTTTCAGAAGGAATATGCCCCTTATTCTCATTCCGAGTATTTGGACAGTATTCAAGCAATAATGCAGAAAGGGCAAAATGTAATTAGTGATTTGGACGATATCATACGTTATGGGGATGAAGTGTTGAAAGAAAATCCATTCGATTTAAGAGCGATTTCCTATCAACTGTTCGCATTGGAACAACAAGGGGATCAAGAGGCGTTTATGCCCAAGTTGATGCAGTTCCGTGCGGTCATTGAAGCGATGCTAAGCACGGGGGACGGGATTTCCAAGGAGACAGCATTTCATGTTATCTATACCGCCCATGAGTATGTTCTAGTGGATATTTTAGGCTTTGCATTTGGAGGTACCCAAAGTTTGATAGAGCACTACGACTATCTCACCTTGGCTGAAAATGTTGCAGGCCTCGAAGGGATGTATTTCGATGTGAAAGTGTGTCTCAATTCCATGTCGAAACTTTTCGGGGAATAATAAGTTTCGGCATTCTTGCGTTTTCATAAAATACGTGGTTGAGCTAAGAGATAGCTTAAGCAGGAATGAATTTTAAACTGAATGTTATGACGAGCCAAAAACGATTTATCTACATCATTTTTGGGGCACTTTCCCTCCTCTTGATTCCTTTAATTGCCATGCAATTTACTTCCGAAGTCGATTGGTCACCTTTCGATTTTGTAGTGATGGGAGTGCTATTGATTTTCATCGGAAGTTTAATTGAATTGGTATTACGAAAAGTAAAAAAATACAACAGTCGAATTGCATGGCTCGCCCTGATTTTCGTCTTGTTTCTCTTGATATGGGCGGAATTGGCGGTGGGAATCTTTGGTACGCCATTGGCCGGTAATTAATTTATTGGGCTTATGTAACTTATGTTATAAAAGAACCCACAAAATTATTGTCAATTAGCTAGTTAATTGAACAAACCAACCCTCCAACATATGAAACTCAAGTGGTTTATACTAGCTTTTTTGTCCCTCGTCCTATCTTCTTGTAAAAATGTCGAATCGCAAGGTTCGCATCAAGAAACCCTCCCTGAAGAACAAGTTTCTTCCAGTCATTCCCAAGCGGAGGCACATTGGACGTATCAAGGTGAAACGGGACCCGAGCATTGGGCGGAAATCGAAAAGAATTCCGACTGTGACGGGACCCGTCAATCCCCCATCAACATTATCGATTTCGAATCTAAAGCCGATCCCAATCTGAAGCCAATTGAGATCTCCTATTCCAATCAAGTGAAGATTCACGATGTTACCAATAATGGCCATTCCATTCAATATAATTTTGAAGAAGGCGACTACATCGTGGTCGATGGAAAGACGTTTCACCTAAAACAGATCCACTTTCACGAAGCATCCGAACATACCATCAATGGTGTTCGCTATCCGTTGGAAATGCATTTGGTGCATGTGTCCGATGATAAGCAAATTGCTGTTTTGGGTATAATGGCGGAAGAAGGTGAGCCCAGTGAGCCCTTCACCTTTTTGGAAAATTATCTGCCCGTTCAGATTGGGGAGACAAAACCCATTGATGCATTTTTCGATTTGAATCTCAACCTACCCGATTCGAGGGAATACTATACCTATGCTGGTTCTTTGACGACCCCACCATGTTCGGAAAACGTGCAATGGTATGTATTCAAAACTCCGATTACTATTTCGCTGGATCAAGTAAAACAACTGCAGGCATTAATGCCCATCAATAACTACAGGGACGAACAGCCCCTAAATGATAGGGTAGTGACCCATTACACTACGAGCCACTAGAAAATTTCGTAACTTAGACAGTACTGAATTAAGGGGAATTCATTCCTATTGCTACTGTCCATGAAAAAATTTCTATTTACCATTTTCACCCTAGCCGTTGTCTCTGTGGCAACAGGACAGGTAAAGGATTCCATTGCTACTGCATTGGGTCTGATCGATCTTTCCTTCAGTGAGGACCAAATCGATTCCTTATCCACTACTGTAAAACAAAGGATTTCGAGTTATCAAATCAATCGAAATTCGGAAATCCCAAACGACCTTCCTTTCAGCTTGGTGTTCTATCCGCCGATAAATACCAATCGCTTACCCGAAGTACAGCTCCCTCAGAAATGGGATATTGAGGAGGAAGTGAAACTTCCAAAGTTGCGTTCCGACCTAGCATTTTATCCAGTTTACAAACTCGCATCTCTTATAAAACATCGAAAAATCACTTCGGTCGAGCTCACCCAATTCTTTTTAGACCGCCTGCATCGATATGGAGACACCCTGGAATGCGTGATTACCATTACCGATTCCCTTGCCCTGACCCAAGCTCGTAAAGCCGATGAGGAAATCAGCAACGGCATCTATCGGGGGCCGCTACACGGTATTCCCTATGGAGCCAAAGATCTGTTGGCGGTTCCAGGATATAAAACCACTTGGGGAGCCATGCCCTACAAAGATCAAGTCTTAAGTGAAAAGGCAACAGTTATCCAGAAATTAGAGGATGCTGGAGCCGTTCTTGTGGCCAAACTAACACTTGGTGCCCTAGCTTGGGGAGATGTATGGTATGGAGGTACTACCCGAAACCCATGGAATCTTGAGGAGGGAAGTAGTGGCTCCTCTGCAGGGTCTGCTTCGGCTACAGTTGCAGGTTTGGTGCCGTTTGCCATAGGAAGCGAAACCTGGGGCTCCATTGTAAGTCCTTCTACGCAATGCGGTGCCACAGGACTGCGACCTACCTTTGGTAGGGTGAGTAGGCATGGGGCGATGGCCTTGAGTTGGACCATGGATAAATTAGGGCCTATCTGTAGGAATGCTATCGATTGTGCGCTGGTCATGGATGCTATTAAGGGGGAAGATGGATTGGATCTTACGGTTCGAGAGTTTCCGTTTAATTATGAGTATTCCTCATCAGTAAAAAACCTTCGAATAGGCATCCTTAGCGATGCCTTTGAACAAAAAGGTTTTAATTATAAAAACGATAGTACGTTGATTGCCCTATTGAAATCGAAAGGGATTGCATTAATCGATAAGAAAGTGCCCACTGGTGTTTCGGCAAGTGCCATCAGTTTTATTTTACAAGCTGAAGCGGCGGCAGCCTTTGATGACCTAACTCGTTCTGGCAAGGATAGTTTGATGGTTCGACAGATAAAAAATGCCTGGCCCAATGTGTTTCGGGCAGCTCGTTTGATTCCTGCAGTAGAATACATACAGGCCAATCGTTTGCGATATCAGCTTACCCAGGAATTCAATGCTATGATGCAAGATATCGATGTGCTGATTGCACCGTCGTTTAGCGGTCAGTTACTAATAACCAATCTCACGGGACATCCCTGCGTGGTATTGCCCGATGGTTCCTATGCTGCTAATGAACCAGGAAGTATAACCTTGTTGGGGAATCACTTCGATGAGGCCAGTATTCTGATGTTCGCCAGATACCTGCAGGAAATCACCCCATATGAAGAGGGGAGGCCTCCTTTATTTCGTTTTTAAAACCAAAATAATGGAAACTGCGAATACATTGGAGTTGTAATTATTAAATCACTATTATTTTCATTACCTGTGGATCCGGGATCCGGATAATCATACCGTAGAATTGACTAACTTAGTAGTTGACAAATCTACTTTTTCTTGAATCAATTGAAACCACCTATTGCATCATGTCTAAAAATAAAGTAAAACGAAGCTTTTTAGCTTTGGGGATTATTTTTTTAGCACTGTTTTTTTTGAACGGAGTGGATTATGAACAAGATAGCGTTGAGGTGAAAAATAGCGGTCTGTTCTATGGTGCACTACTGTTGTTGTTGCCTCTAGGTTATTACATCGAAAAAAAATGGGTTTCAAACCAAAAGAATAAAAATTCCTAGAGTATTTTATGGCTAGTGAAAAAATGAATTTCAATGCCACCTGGGCTATGGCCGTAGGAGGTATGGTTGGAGGTGGAATTTTCTCGGTTTTAGGGGTAATCGTAGAGTCGGCCGCCCAATGGGCTTGGCTTAGCTTTGTTATTGCCGGACTCATTGCGTTGGTCTCGGCGCATAGCTATAGCCACCTTTCCATGAAATACAATGAAGGGGGAGGGGCATTTACCTTCTTACGAAAAATCAACCACGAGGGCTTCGCCGGAAGCCTGTCTTGGATGCTTATTTTGGGTTATGTTTTGACACTTTCGGTATATGCATATACCTTCGGTCATTATGTAGCCAACGTACTAAATCTTGGTCTTTGGTTACCAAAGGCCTTGGCTTTTTTCGTGATTGCCGTCCTTACTTTGGTAAACCTCAGAGGTGTGGGAAGTTCCTCAAGGGTCGAAATTATTACGGTCTACGGAAAATTGCTAGTGCTACTGGGTTTGGCACTATATGGAATTGTGGAGTGGAGCCCTGAACAACTTACAACAGGGATTTCCAGTAAACCATGGTATTCGGCAGTGATAGGTGCTGCCACCATTTTTATGGCCTATGAAGGATTTCAACTGCTTTCCTATGATTATGATGATCTGAAAAACCCGAATAAAACCCTTCCATCGGCTACCTTTTGGGCGGTGATTGCGGTAATTTTTATCTATGTATTGGTAACCCTGGGTTCCACCATGTTAGTGGGAGCGGAAACCCTTATTAAGAAAAAGGAAATTGCTTTATCGGTGGCCGGCCAAAAAGCCATGGGAACCGCAGGACTGATTATTGTTACAATTGCAGCTGCATTTTCAACGGCTTCTGCCATCAATGCCACCCTATTTTCTACGGCGCGTCTAATGGAGAGTGTGGCCGAGAAAAAGGATCTCCCTCAGGTCTTTGTTAAGGAGAACAAGCAGAACATTCCTTATTACGCTCTTATAGCAATTTCAGGATTTGCCATTCTGTTATCGGTATTGGGAAGTTTGGGAAGTTTGGTGGATGCAGCGAGCATCATTTTCTTGTTCACGTTTGGAGTGGTTAATTTTATTGCCTACAAAGAAAGGATAAAATGGTACGGTCTCTCACTTTTGGCTGCCATTGGTTGTGGGGTAGCGATACTTACCGATATCATTGTGAATTTTTCAAGAATACCCTTTGCTATTTCTGGGTTGGTGGTTTTTTCGGTGCTATTATTTGTTTTACGGCCTTACATTCTCAGAAAAATCCAATAGCGAATGCGTAGTAAACACCATAATTTAATGAAGAGAAAAGTATCATGGAAGTAAAGCGGGTTTGGGGACTGGGAGCCTATCTGTTTGTTTTGGTCGTTGCCGCTTATTTATTGATAACGGCATCCCCATTGTTAACCCTATCCTTGGATGCTGCCGGCACCTTGCCCTTGGGGACTTTCATCACCTGGTTTGGATTGATTGCATTTCCCAGTTTTTTGCTTTTTGTGACCGGTGAATTATTTGCGCCAACAACCAAATGGGCTCGAGTGTTTTCTAAAATTTTGAAAGGAATCATTTTCTTGGCATTTGCTTGGGGTCCTTTTTGTGCCTTGCTCGCAGGGAATTGGTCTTATACTTTTGCTGAAAAATCCACCTTTCAAGGAGGGCAAATCGCCATGACGATCTTTTGGTATTTCAATTATTTCTTAGTCCTTGCTCCCGTCTTTGTAACCCTTGTTTATAAAATCATCGCTTTGGTAATAAATTTAAAGAGAACTCAGTAAACTTCAGAAGATTTAGTGTTAGTAAGCACTGCATAGACTGATTCTGGTCATTCTTTTCCGATTTTCAATACCCTAACTTTAAATACAATTTAGGAGATTTCCTATCGCTAGCCATAACTTCCTTTCCATAAGAGGTTATGGCTTGATGGTCATCCATAAATTTAGGGGTGATGAAGCGAACGTTTGGAACATTTGCAGGGGTTTTTACACCAACAACCCTAACCATATTAGGGGTAATCATGTATTTGCGGTTGCCCTGGGTGGTAGGTAATGCAGGAGTTGTAGATGCCGTATTGATTCTGCTGCTCTCGGTAATGATCTCGCTCACCACGGCTTTGAGTATTTCCTCCATTGCCTCTAATGTAAAAATTGGAGCGGGAGGGGCTTTCAGTGTCATTTCCCGATCCCTCGGATTGGAAATCGGTGGGGCCATTGGCATTCCTTACTATCTCGCACAAGCGGTTGCAGTAACCATGTATATCTTCGGTTTTCGGGAAGGGATTTTATTGCTATGGCAGGGGATGAATCTGTTGGTTCTAGATCTTATCATATTCGGTTTGGTGATGGTCGTGGCCTTTATCAGTACGGGATTC
>CAZOSF010000078.1:1351-2553 GCA_964582415.1 uncultured Alteromonas sp. | reverse complement strand
GCCATCGTTTACCTTTCCTTAATTTTTGTCGCCTCTTTTTTAGCCACAGAAGAAGAACTGGTCAATAATTATTATGTTTTCATCGATAAGGCATACTTCCCACCCATCGTTCTGGCGGGTCTGTTAGGAGCGACCTTTTCATCTGCTCTGGGAACCTTCGTGGGAGCGCCTCGCATATTATTTGCCTTGGGAAAGAAGGGAATCATACCCAAAGGGAATCGAATCTCTAAACTTTCAAAGCGCGGAGAGCCGGTCACCGCCATGGTCATCACGACTGTTTTTGTGATTCTTGGTATCTCCCTTAGGAACCTTAATACCGTAGCTCCATTGCTAACGATGTTTTTTATGATCACTTATGCCATGGTAAACGTAGTAGCCCTTATCGAACACTCCCTGGGGCTCCCCAGTTTCCGTCCTACCCTTAAAATTCCAATTTATGTTCCCCTTTTAGGAGCCTTGGGGTCTATTACGGTAATGTTTATCATCAGTCCACTAGTCGCCATACTAGCCCTGATTTCAATAGTGATTTTCTATTTCTATTTGGTAAGACTGAATATCCATTCCACCTCTGGGGATTCGCGCAGTGGACTCTTTACCGCACTGGCGGAATGGGCGACAAAAAAAACTACTCAACTGAATCCGAAACGGGAAGTGCGTTCCTGGCGTCCGGATTTGCTGCTTCCTGTTCTATACCCACGCGAAATTCGAACTGCTTTTAAGTTGATCGAATCTATTGTATTCCCTCAAGGATCCATAAAAATTGTCACCCTGAAACATGAAAGCCGGTCGGAACAGAAACGATTGCTGGAGTTCATTCCCCAAGTGGAACGCAAATTCCGGGAAATCAATATTCCTATTTCCTCGACCAGCGTGGATAATCCTAATTTCAACGAGGCCATAAATATCAGTATGCAGGCGTTGAATGCCGCATTCTTCAAACCCAATACGTTATTCCTGGCCGTAGATACTCAACAAACCGATTTCGACCGATACAATGAATTATTGGAGGATATTCGGAGAAATCAGTATGGGGCTATTTACTTTATTCCATATGCCACGGCTAGTTTGGCAATACAGAAGAACATTTCCTTGTGGATTGATGAACTTCCGGCACATTGGGAAGAACGGTTTGATGCGGGCAACAATGATATGGCTATTTTATTGTCGATTCTAATCGCCAAAAATTGGCACGGACAGATCGA
>CAZOSF010000078.1:0-1251 GCA_964582415.1 uncultured Alteromonas sp. | reverse complement strand
TGTTTGGATTCGGGTTTTGAAAATGCGATGGTTTAAGAAGTTGGAAGGTTGTTTATGGAATTATAATTCTACCGAAGTGCGAATTAAAATGTCTCAAATAATTTGTACCTTTCCTTCTTTAATTTTTAATCCAAAATCGTTCGACAACTCATGTTTTATAGAAGCATTTCCCTATTCGTAATGACCATAACTACTGTCTTTTTTTCCTCCTTGATGGCCCAAGATAATTACGGGGGACTAGCGCTTTATACCCTTCGTGAGGAATTAAAAGAAAACCCCAAAGAGGTATTAAAAGAAGTAGCCAATGTGGGCTATGCCTATATAGAATCGGCAGGTTATGAAGATGGAAAATTTTATGGAATGGAACCTAAAGCTTTTAGAGCCTATCTCAAAGAAATAGGGTTGCACCCCATGAGTACGCATATGGCGATGATCACTCCCGAGAATGCCGATCAACTTATTGCGGATGCCAAGGCTGCTGGATTTACCTATTTCGTGATTCCCATTCCACCTATGGGTATGTTTACTTTTGATCCTCAAACCAGACAAATGGGAATGAATGGAACGGCAAAGGAATTAGCCGATCTGCTCAATACCTTTGGGGAAAAATGCAACAAAGCAGGTTTGAAACTTTTGTATCACAATCATGACTTCGAATATTTGAAGGATGCAAATGGAAATACCATTATCGATTATCTTCTGCAGCATTGTAATCCCGAGTATGTGAATTTTCAAATGGACCTGTATTGGGTTACAAAAGCGGGAGCCGACCCTGTGGCGTATTTCCAAAAATACCCTGGAAGATTTAAGATTTGGCATGTGAAAGATATGGACGATCAAGGTCGATTTGCCCCTGTTGGAACTGGATCCATCGATTTTAAGCGCATTCTTGAAAACAAAGAATTGTCTGGATTGGAATGCTTCTTCGTGGAACAGGATGCTACCTTCAATGAAACTCCGTCAGAAGCCATCAAAATTAGTCGAAAAGGCTTGGATCACTTCGGGTTTAACACCGTAAACTAATATAAGGGAGTCGTTTCGATTACACCTGCAATGGATTTGTAAGTTTTTATAAATCCGTTGTATTCATTGCTTTTTACTAAATTGTAACTAACAAAAAATGGTAGTTGACTGTTTGGGTGGTCATCTACAAGTTATTCTTGGGCATTAGGGTATCATTTTCAACTCACTTAAGATGATCAAAATCTTCCGAAATATCCGTAAACGTATGTTGAACGAAAATCGATTCAC
>CAZOSF010000077.1:0-11160 GCA_964582415.1 uncultured Alteromonas sp. | reverse complement strand
ACCGGCGGCCATCTGATAATCTTTGTCTGCTTCATCCTTGATAAAATCCACGATATCATCGATGGTAACCCGACCCACCAACGTTCCCTCATCGTCTACAACTGGGATGGCTTCCAAGTCGTATTTCTGCATGATTCGGGCTACTTCCTCTCCTTCCGTGTTTACGTTTACGAAATCCACCTGAGGAATATAGATGTCGCTTATATGGGCTCTTTCAGGGGCTGTAAGCAAATCTTTCAATGACAAACGTCCTTTCAACTTGCCCTGCTTGTCAACCACATAAATGGAATGTACACGGGTTACATTTTTAGCCTGTCGCCGCATTTCCCGAACACAGCCGGCAGTGGTCCAGGTTTCTTTCACCTTTACCAATTCCTTCGCCATCAATCCCCCTGCAGTATCTTCATCGTATTTCAGAAGCTCCACAATGTCGGCCGCATGCTCTTCATCTTCGATTTTTGCAATAACCTTCTGTTGGATGTCTTCATCCAGTTCCGAAATAACATCGGCGGCATCATCCGTGTCTAGTTCTGCCAACTCGCGGGCGATTTCCTTTGGCGAGAGATTTTCAAGGATTTTTTCACGAACGTCCTCGTCCAATTCCATCAAGGCCTCGGAGGTGAGATCGCTATCCAGTGATTTTACTAAATAAATGGCATCCTCCAGATCGAGCTCGTGCAAGAATTCGGCAACGTCGGCAAAGTGGAATCCTTCGAATATTGACTTTATGGCATTCCTGTCCTTGAGCTCAATAAGATGCTCTACGTGCTGTTGGAATTCAGGAGTTATTTGAAATGCCATCGCTTTCCAATTTTTGGGTTAGCGTTATGAAGTCTGCTACCGAAAGTTGTTCCGGACGCAGAGCAAAGATAGTATCTTCTTTGTGTTTTTCGGAAAGTTGGAGTGTTTTTAAACTGTTACGAAGTGTTTTGCGACGTTGTTGGAAGGCGGTTTTCACAACTTTGAAAAGTAGTTTTTCATCGCAATCCAACGTGTAAATGGGTTTTCGTTTCAATCGCAATACCCCGCTATCTACCTTAGGGGGTGGATTGAAAACCCCTGGTTTCACTGTAAAAAGATATTCAGCATCATAGAATGCCTGTACCAGAACCGACAATATTCCGTAGGTTTTTGATCCTGGCTTTTCACAAATGCGCTGGGCAACTTCTTTTTGAAACATCCCCGTAAATTCTGGGATTTGATCCCGCCATTCCAAGAGTTTGAAGACAATCTGCGTTGATATGTTGTAAGGAAAGTTACCCGTAATGGCAAATGGTGCTTGGCCGAAAAGGGTAGATAAATCAAATTTTAAAAAATCGGCCTCCACTATTTGAAGGTTCTCGGTAGGGTAGTGATCTTTTAAATAGGCAATGGATTCAGAATCCACATCCATCGCAATAACATCGATAGGTTTTTTGATGAGGTATTTGGTAAGTACTCCCATACCTGGTCCAATTTCCAACACCTTTTGATAGCCTTCCAGGGTTAGGGTATTACCAATTTTCTCGGCAATTCCTTCATCGTGAAGAAAATGTTGCCCAAGGTGTTTCTTTGCCCGTACGTTGCCCATCAATGTTCACTGATTATTTCCAATTCGGTTCTAAACGCGACAAATTTCCCTTCAAAAGGTTTGTTTTGTGCCCGCAGGGTTTCAGCATCCTCTTGATAATAGCGCTCTAAGGTTGCTTTGCTATCGGTTCTATACTGAATGGAATACGTAACGCCTCCCATTTCTTCTTCCACCTGTACCCGAGTCATTAGTGCATTTTGGAATTTTCCGGTAGCTAACATGGCGGGAATGTGCTCTCTTTGCATCCATTCCAACCAGGCATCGTGCACACTTTCGTCTATATTGATGGTCACATTGTAGATGTACATGGCTAATTGATTTCGTCCCCTCTTAACATTCTGTAGCGTTTACGGGCTTCTACAAAGAAAATGCTGTCTTCGAAATGAAAGATAAGGGTTTCGTATTCCTGTTTTGCTTTTACGGGGTCTCCCAAATGGTCTTCGAATAATTTTGCCAATCGGTAATGGGCATCATCGGCCAGGATGTCTTCCCCATAAAATTCGACCAATTTATTATAGTTGGCTACGGCCTTCTCGAAATCTCCTATCTTTTCGTAAATCCCCCCTATTTTCAGCAAGGCTTCATCTTCAATCGCCTCCCCTTTGTGCTCGGTAAGAATATCATTCAGAAGGGTAATTGCCTCCGTATCCTTTCCCTGCAATTCTTTCAAATCGGCCATGGCATATTTCTTTAGGGCAGTTTGGGTAGAATCCTCCAAACTGTTGTCCCGTATCATCAAGCTAAGTTGCATGGCATCGTTGGCAATAAGTTGAGAGGTGGATTGCTTAAGGACATCCAGTTGGGTCAATGCCCATTCAAAATCGCCTTTGAAATAACTGGTGCGGGCCACCTTGAAACGGGCTTCTTGAGCCAAAACATCATTTTTTACTTTGTTCTGAACTTGGGAATAGAAAATGAGGGCTTCATTGAATCGTTCGTCCGTCACCAAAATATCGGCCAGCTTCATTTTTACTCGGGCTTCTTGATAACTGTTCAAGTTTTTCTTCGCCAATTCCCTTAGGTTGTTGATGGCTTTTTCTTTCTCTCCCCGATGAGATGCCAGAAAATCATTGTAATCGATTTGTAGGAGATAGGTGTCTGCTTCCAATCCATATTGCTCGAACAAGGCGGTAAATGCCGCTTCGATTTTCGGATACTCTTTTTCGGTAGCCAATTGTAAATCGATATACATCAATTGCTGATAGCTCTCCATTTTTATTTTTGGATTCTCGGCTTTTTCGATGATAAACTCCACAATAGAACGGGCATCGCTATACTGTTTTTCATCAATAGCGATATCGGCTAAATCCCTTAATCCAGTTAGGCTTTCCGTTTTGCGGGCATAAATGGCCTTTTCTTGAACAAAGGCTTTTTTGAAATCTTTCTGTTGGATAAACAACCAACTTAAAAGTTCATTATAAAGCACATCCGGATCGTTTTGCAGGCGTTTCAACAAGGTTTTTCGCAGCAATTGATTGGCTTCTGTATTGGGGTCTTCCGTCACATACATACTGAAATACCGCTTGACCACATTGTTATAGGTGGGGTTGGATTGAATCAGGTTGATGTAGGTTTCAAACATCAACTCCAGCTTTCCTTGCTCCCCGTAGATTCGAGCCAATTGTGGATAATAGTCCCTTTGGGGATTTAATTCCATCGCTTTCACATAAACTTCCTCTGCTTCATCCAATAAGGAATAGTCGGTAAAGATTTTTCCCAAAGTGTAGGCGTACATGGGTTGTAAGGAAATGAAATCGATGGCTTTGCGATATTCAAGTTTGGCTAAACTGTCCTGTTGCTGCAGGGAGTAGTTGTAACCCAGCTCAATATAAAACTGGGGGTTTGCCCTTCGTCCGCTAACTTGCTTTTCAAACAAGGTTTTGGCGTCATCGTAACGTTCGAGCTGCTGATAGGTCTTCCCTAGGTTTAAGGTAAAATTGATATCATTTGGATTGCCCTCTACCAATTTCTGATATAGTAGCAACGCCTTTTCATATTCTCCTTGCTCGAAGTAATTTTTGGCCAATAGGTCGTTCTGGGCAAAGGAAGTAAAGCCCAATAGAATAAAAGCTATGCTAATGAGAAAGCGCATGGGTTAAAGATACCATTTGTTATCTTAAAAAAATAACAAAGTTTGCGTCAGGGAAGTAGTATGCGAAAAATGAAAAAGCAACGAATGAGGATACTATTCGATTCCGATAACAAAGAAAAGGATGTCCGTTCCGAACTGATATTCCAAATCAATTTTTTCTTCACTCACATCGTTAAATTTATAGAGGGAATAACCTTCTGTATCGTTTCCGATAATGGTAACGGAACGGTTGGAATTTGAATCGTAAAAGGCCTTACCATTACTTGCGGTTTGCGTAAAATTCCCTCCGGGATGTAAATCGGTAAATGAGACCTGCTCCATATCAATTTTAACAGGAATCAAACCGGAATTCGAAGTGCTTCTAAGGCCGTATAGGCTATTTTCGGTATTTGACTTTGTAAGTCTGTAGAAATGCTCTCCACCAAAGTCGTAGTTCGTGACTTCAACAGTATTTAAATCGACGGAATAAAATCCCAAATCGGTTAAGTAAAATGTATCGTTAACCATTGTAAAGCCACCGATACCAGTACTGAAGCCGATATTAAATGCACCCAAATCCTCAACAGCGTAAGTGCTTGGGTTGATAGTGATCAAATGATAGTCTGAGGTATTGTTTAGAACATTAGTGTTCAACAAACCAATGAGCCGTGCATTTTGAGAATCCCACTCCATACAACTGATGTATGGGTAGACTACTGGAATGGAATTCGGAATAGTAAGTAAGATTTCTTCGGTGACTTTCAAATCCTTGTCATAGATAATCAGGTAATTTTCCTCCTCTTGATACCCATTCCCGATGGCGTATATCTTGTTTTCGGTATTGGTAATACTGTTGGTTGTCAAAGGGTTATTCGGCGAAAGGTTCAACTCCCCGATTTCCTCAATACTGCCTGATATATTGCCGATGGTATACAACCGATCGAGATTCTTAGCAAAAACCAGATACTTGTAATCGTCCACGGTTACCGAAAAAGCACCAACTGGTTTGGTCTCACCGTTTATTGTTAAGGTTACGTTTGTTTCTCCAGTAGGCAGGTTGGAGGGTACGATCGCTTTTATTTCATTGGTTGAAGCACTCGAAATGGCAGCTTCCGTAGAATTGAAGCGAACTTCAATTTCAGAAAGGACAGTGCTGAAATTACTTCCAACAATCGTCAGTTCTGAATCGACCTTCCCCGTATCCGGATAATAGGAAGAGACTGTAAACGGTACGTCGGGTTCCTCTGTGACATCATCATTCGATGTATTACAGGAAACTACAACAAATAGAACAAGAATAAGAAATCCGTTAAAGAACTTTTTCAAATGGAATGTATTAATTGATGATGTCAAAACCTGTATAAGGAATCAATACTTCAGGTACCCGAATTCCCTCTGAGGTCTGGTAATTTTCCAAAATTCCCGCCATCACTCGTGGTAATGCCAAGGAGCTTCCGTTAAGTGTATGGGCCAATTTGTTTTTTCCGTCGGTATCCTTAAAACGCAACTTCAAGCGATTGGCTTGGAAGGTTTCGAAATTAGATACGGAAGAAATTTCCAGCCAGCGATCCTGGGCGGTAGAGAATACTTCAAAATCGTAGGTAAGAGCAGAAGTGAAGCCTAGATCTCCGCCACAAAGGCGTAAGATGCGATAGGGTAATTTTAATTCTTTGAGAATGCCTTTCACGTGCTCCACCATGCTATCCAGAGCTGCATAGCTATTATCGGGGTGCTCGATACGAACGATTTCCACCTTGTCGAATTGATGCAAGCGATTCAGACCGCGAACATGAGCGCCATAACTTCCGGCTTCCCTGCGGAAACATGGGGTGTACCCAGTACACAAAATGGGAAGTTTTTCGAAGGGAACAATTTCATCTCGGAAGATATTGGTCACTGGTACCTCTGCGGTTGGGATGAGATACAGGTTATCCAGTCCAACATGGTACATTTGTCCTTCTTTGTCGGGTAATTGGCCTGTTCCATATCCTGAGGCCTCATTCACCAAATGGGGAACTTGAAATTCGGTATATCCTGCCTCGGTGTTTTTATCCAAGAAATAGGTAATCAAAGCTCGTTGCAGTTTGGCTCCCTTTCCCTTATAGACTGGAAATCCGGCACCGGTGATCTTCACTCCCAATTCGAAATCGATGAGGTCGTATTTCTTGGCCAATTCCCAGTGGGGTAATGCTTCAGCCCCTAAATCGGGGACATCGCCTTCACTGTAAACAACCTCATTATCATTTTCATCCGACCCCGCAGGCACCAGATCATTAGGGATATTGGGAATATTGTACAGCAATTCCTGTAGTTTTTCCACTGCTTCGTTCAATTGGGCTTGCAGCTCTTTGGAAGCCTCTTTTAATTGGGTGGTCTTCTCCTTTAGCAAATTGGCCTTCTGAACCTCTCCATTTTTAAATAAGATTCCAATCTCTTTAGAAAAGGTATTGGATTGGGCTAGGGTTTCGTCCAATTGGGCTTGCGTACTTCTTCGTGCTTCATCTACCTGAAGCACTTCTTCCAAAAGTGTTTTGGCATCAATGCCTCTTTTGGACAGCGCCTTTATATACGTTTCTTTATTTTCCCGAATGCTATGTACCTGTAACATATTGTGCGTTTTGAAGGCCCAAAGTTAGGGAAATTTGGCCGCTTTTAATAGTCGGGGACTTTGTATTTCTATGGTTTTTTCGAGTAGTTGTCTGGGGATGGTAAAATCCAATCATGGTGCTTAAAATGGTGCCATTTTTCATTGGCCAAATCGACCTCCGGATCGATGAAATCATAGTAGAAACCATCATTAATCTTTACCTTGGAGGTCACATAAACAGCCACATCTTTTCCTTTTTCCGCTTCTATTTTCTTGATACGCTGTGCCATTTGCCAAATAAAATCGGGCCTACTCGAGATACTGCGGCGTTGTTTTTTTGAAAGTAGTTTTTGATAGGGGTAATTGTTTCGCTCCCCTGTGGCCTTATCTTCCACCCAATAAACCAAATGCCCTTCACGGCTTCGGAGCATCATGCGCCAACTCAGGCGATGACCTTCTTCTGTCCAGAGCACATCATCCTTAAAAAACCAATGACGCAGCGGGAGCCCAAGTTGCACGATTAAATAGGTTCCGAATAGCACCATCCCTGCCTTTCGAAAGGGCGGAAGAATAACGATATTTTCAGCATAAGGATCGCGGGATAGGCGAAACCTTTTTATCAATGTTTCAGGCGTAAAGAAGAAGAACGCAAAGGCGATACTCATGTAGGGAAAAATACCTACTTGGAATACAATCGAATTAAAAAGATGGAAAAACAAAGAAAGGTAGAATCCAAATAATCGGGTTTTTCTCCAAAGCAATAGGGGGATGATCAACAAATCGAAGAATATCCCAAAATAGGCGATGCTATAATGTACCCAAGGTTGTTGAAGGAGGTCTCCAATCAGCCAGTAATCGCTTCGACCACGCATAAATAGAGCGGGTACGGATGCATCTAACCAGGCAGGGTAGATTTTAGCAATTGCAGCGTAAGTAAAGACAATCCATATTTGGCCGATAAACACCACCTTCACCCATTGGGGCATGTGATATTTCTTAAAGCCAGGATTTTTTGCATCCAAGGAGAGGTAGCGACTGGCTGGAAAAAACACCATCAGCCAACAGACCAGCATCAGGAGGTAATAATGATTGTTATAGGCGGTTTTTTGCATGAGGTACACACAGGTCCACATCAATGCGTAGGCAGCCATGCTCCAACGGTATTTGTAGCCAAACATCACCATAAGGCCGAAACAGCCCATCAGGAAAAAGTAAATGTACATCCCATAACCGGGAAGTGGCTGCAGAAAGTCGAAACCGATAAAATTGAAAGTGAATTCGGGTTTCACGAGGGTGACCCGCACCCACCCTGTGAGAATTGCGCCAAAAGCTTCAATGGCAATAAGCAAACCAAAGGCGATTCGCCAAAGTGCGAGCCCTGTATTGTCGATACGTCGAAAGAGCCAATTATCCATGGGTTTTTAGATACTGACGCGCTACGATTTCGTCTTCTGCAATTGCCTTTTGAAGGTCTTGAACCGTTTCAAAGGACTTTTCCTTCCGAATCCACGTTAGGAATTCTAGTGTTATTGGCCGTTCATAGAGATTTTTATCCAAATCCATGAAATACGTTTCAATGGTGGTTTCAGATCCTCCAACAGTTGGGTTCGTGCCAATACTTGTGAGTCCGAATTGTAGCTCACCATCGATATTGGCTTGGGTTACATAGACCCCATGTTTTGGGATTAGTTTGTAGTATTTATCTACTTTAAGATTGGCGGTAGGAAATCCTAACTTCTTTCCAATGCCTTTCCCTGGGACAATGGTGCCATTGATCATGTAGTGGTATCCTAAATAATTATTGGCGGTTTCAATATCGCCATCCCAAAGCGCATTTCGAATTTTTGTGGAACTTATAGTAACGTCGTCCAGTTCCTTGGCGGAGATTTCTTCCACCTCAAAATGATAGGTGCTCCCGTATTCCCGCAAATCATGGATGTCGGCCGTTCGGTTTCTGCCAAAACGGTGATCATAACCAATGACAATTTTCTTGGCATGGAGTTGATGAACAAGAATGTCCCGAACATATTCCACAGCGGTTAGCCGCGAGAATTCTTTTGTAAACGGATGAATGACCAGATGATCAATTCCGATGTCCTCCAACAGCTTTTTCTTTTCATCGAGGGTGTTGAGGAGTTTAAGACTATCGTCTTTTTGAAGGATCATTCTGGGGTGGGGAAAGAAGGTGAGCAACACCGAATCTAGATCGTTATTATGAGCTGCCTCTACCACGCGTTTCAAGATCGCCCTATGTCCCAAATGTACTCCGTCGAAAGTACCTATGGTCACCACGGTTCCTTTGTCACAATGAAATTCGGAAGTATCGTAATGTTCTTTCAATCTATTTTCCGTTAAATTGATTCATGGTAAGTTTTACTCCTGCCAGTCCAAAGGATTCCACCAATTGGGCCGATTTTTTCAATCGTTCTGGAAGTTGTTCCAGCTCTTCAGGGCTCCATTCCCCTAACACATAATCTACCTGTCTGCCTTTAGAAAAGGCATCCGAAATCCCAAATCGCAATCGGTTGTATTCGGTGGTCTCCAATTCACTTTGAATATCCTTCAGGCCGTTATGACCCCCATCGCTACCCTTCGTTTTTAAGCGAAGGGTTCCAAAAGGTAAATTTAAGTCATCGGTGACGACAAGGAGATTTTCCAAGGGAATATTCTCCTTTTGCAGCCAATAACGTACCGCCTTTCCGCTTAAATTCATGTAAGTGCTGGGCTTTAAAAGCAAAAACGAACGCCCTTTTTTCTTGTGGACTGCGATATCACCCAATTTGGCTGTTTGCCAAGGAAGGTCGTTTTCCTGAGCCATGTAGTCCAGAATCTTAAAGCCGATGTTATGCCGGGTATTTTCATATTTAGGACCGATATTGCCAAGTCCGGCAATAAGAAACTTTTTCATAGAATCTCCTTCAAGTATGCTTGCTGATTTTTCCGAGGTGAATAATTTTCTGAAAAGGGCAAGCATGCAGTAGTTTTTGGTAAAAATAAAAAAAGCATCCCATTTGAGGGATGCTTTTTACAGTATCTAATTTGGAAGTGTTTATTCTTCTGCAGGTGCTTCTTCAGCAGCAGCTTCAGCAGGTGCTTCTTCTCCTTCCTCTCCTTCTTCCTCATCTGTGTCGGCAACAGCGGTACGAGAAGTACGTACTTGACAAATAACGGTGTTGTCTGGATGCATGATTTTGAAGTTCTCTTGCTCGATGGCCGTTACATACATTTTGTGACCGATACGCATTTCAGTAATATCGGCTTCGATGAAATCTGGCAAATCGGCTGGAAGTGCTTTCACACGAAGTTTACGGTTTACGATACGCAGTACCCCACCATTTCGAACCCCTCTAGAGTTACCCACGATACGAACCGGAATTTCCATGGTTACTTCCTTATTGTCGAAAATCTGGTAGAAATCGATGTGAAGGATTTCGTCGGTTACAGGGTGGAATTGAATGTCTTGAAGAACACAAGTCACCTTGGTTCCATCTTCCAATGCAATTACGACCGTGTGTACGTCTGGAGTGTACACCAAGTCCTTAAATGCAAGGATGTCTGCTGAAAAGTGAATAGGTGCGTCTCCTCCGTATACTACGCAAGGGACCTTTCCAGCATTACGTAAGGCTTTGGTAGCTACCTTGCCCACGCTTTCTCTTTGTTGTCCATTGATTGTAATTGATCTCATTGTATCAAAAATTAATTAAATTATCCTTGCCTTATGGCAAAGCGGCTGCAAAGGTAATTTTTTAAAATGAATTACCCTACTGAAAATTAGGCTTTTTTGCCTGAACTCTTACATGATAAATTTAGAGCTGATAGAGCGGTTTTCATTCACTCGTAGCATCACATCGGCAAACAGTTCGGCACAGGTAAGCACCTTGATTTTGTCGCTTTTTTGACGTAAAGGAATGGAATCGGTAACGATGAGGGTTTCCAACTTCGATTTTTCCAAACGCTCGTAGGCACTTCCAGACAGAATGGGGTGGGTACAGATGGCCCGGACACTTTTAGCGCCGCGCTCCATCATCAGGTCGGCTGCCTTGGTTAGGGTGCCGGCAGTATCCACCATATCGTCCACCAAAACCACATTTTTCCCTGCTACATCCCCAATCAATTCCATATGGGAAATGACGTTTGCTTTTGCACGTTGTTTGTAACAGATAACCACATCGCTTTCCAATGCTTTGGAATAGGCATAGGCTCTCTTGGATCCTCCCATATCCGGAGAGGCTATGGTAAGGTTGTCCAATTTAAGGCTTTGTAGGTAAGGAAGGAATATTGTTGAGGCATATAAATGGTCTACGGGTTTTTCAAAGAATCCCTGAATCTGATCGGCATGGAGGTCCATGGTGATGATGCGCGTTGCTCCAGCAGTTTCCAACATTTTCGCTACCAATTTTGCTGCGATAGGAACTCTAGGTTTGTCTTTACGGTCTTGACGGGCCCAGCCAAAATATGGCAGTACTGCCGTGATATGACGGGCAGAAGCGCGTTTTGCCGCATCCAACATCAAAAGCATTTCCATAAGGTGGTCGCTGCTTGGGAAGGTTGAACCGATTATGAACACCCGACTTCCTCGAACCGATTCCTCGAAAGAAGGCTGAAATTCGCCATCGCTATAGGTTGAAGTAATTACATTCCCGAGCTGAATACCGAAGGCTTTGGCAATATCTTGTGCCAAGGCTTCACTTTGTTTACAGGCAAAAATCTTTGGTTCGGGTATAGGTGCAGACATAATGGTAGTGTTTAGTGGTTACAAAAGTACATCGTCTGGTTACTTTTTTGCAAAAATGAGTAAAAGAATTCTACACATTTTTAATTATTTGTGTATTTTTGTCGCCCGTTTAGGCCTTGGTGGCGGAATTGGTAGACGCGCACGACTCAAACTCGTGTTCCAAACGGAGTGTGGGTTCGATTCCCACCCAAGGTACA
>CAZOSF010000076.1:0-11222 GCA_964582415.1 uncultured Alteromonas sp. | reverse complement strand
CATTTGGAGGAAAGGGTGTGATGGGGTTATGCATTTCTATACTGTCTCCTTCTTCCAAAGTGAAATCATACAACAAATACTCTGAATTACCTGTTGTATTCACTTTCGTGAGATATACTTTTCGTTCTGCAACATCTTCACGCAGCAAAAAAGTTCGCGAGATATAGTGAAATCCATCCAAGATTTTATGCGGCACCCCATCCACCAAGGTATCCCCATCGGTAAAATACACATCGGTGAGGCAACCAAAATAGCAGGTCGTAAAATGCCATTCATTGAAAGCATCCAGCAAAGGTGTATACTCTTGAGAACGTAGGTTTTGAGAACTAATTCCAAGTAAAAAAGTGAGCAGTAATAAAGTTCTTTTCATGCCTGAAATTTTTCCCCAAGATAAAAGATTATTCAAATAAAAGCTCGCTTTCGATTTCGAAGCTGTTTAAAAACTCTAAGGATGCATGTATATCCTTCGAGAGAAAACGATCCTCATCTACAAAGGGAACCACATTTCTATAGGCTTCAAGAAATGATTCTAAAAAGTCGGAAGTTTTCAATGGTCTTCGGAATTCCATTGCCTGGGAGGCATTCATCAATTCAATTGCCAATACCTGCTTTACATTCTCGATGATTCGCAAGCATTTGGTAGCGGCATTGGCTCCCATACTCACATGATCTTCTTGACCATTTGATGAAACAATAGAATCTACAGATGCGGGAGTAGCTAGTTGTTTGTTTTGACTCACGATACTGGCAGCGGTATACTGAGGGATCATAAACCCACTATTTAGCCCAGGGTGGTTCACCAAGAAATCAGGCAAGCCTCTCAATCCAGAAACCATCTGAAAAATGCGTCGTTCTGAAATATTTCCTAATTCTGCCATGGCGATTCCCAAATAATCCAGAGCCAATGCTAATGGCTGGCCGTGGAAATTCCCGCCAGATATGATTTTATCTTCCCCAATAAAAATGTTCGGATTGTCTGTCACCGAATTGATTTCGGTCTTGATGGTTCTACGCACAAAACTCAAGGTATCTTTTGTGGCACCATGTACCTGAGGCACACATCGGAATGAATACGGATCTTGTACCTTTTTATTTTCTGAAGAGGCAATTTCACTTCCTTCAAGAAATTCTAAAATTTGTTGGGCAGTTTTCACCTGTCCACGATGGGGTCGAACCATATGAACCAAGGGATCGAAAGGGCTCATATTACAATTAAAGGCATCAATAGACAAAGAGGCAATCAAATCGGCCATATACGATAATTGACAGCCTTCCAAAAGACAATACACGCCATAGGCGCTCATGAATTGTGTCCCATTCAAAAGTGCTAAGCCTTCTTTTGCCTTCAATTGTATGGGTGACCACCCAAATTTTTCAAGCATTTGAACAGCAGGAATCCTATCCCCTTTGTAATACACCTCTCCATGGCCCAATAATGGCAAGGATAGATGAGCTAATGGGGCTAAATCTCCTGAAGCTCCTAAACTTCCCTGATCATAGACCACAGGAAGAATGTCTTCGTTGTAAAAATCCACCAATCGCTCTACGGTCTCCAATTGCACACCACTGTACCCATAACTGAGCGATTGAATTTTCAAGAGCAACATGATTTTAACAATGGGCAATGGCACTAAACCTCCAGTACCGCATGCATGCGACATCACAAGATTTTCTTGGAGCTTAGATAGGTTTTCTGAAGATATCTTTACATCGCACAAAGAACCAAATCCTGTGTTGATTCCGTAAATAGGTGTATCGTTATCTTTTAGTTTGTTTTGTAAATACTCGTGGGATTTTTTAATATTCAGAACGGCTTCTTCCGAGAGCCCCAGTTTTTGTTGATTTTCAATAATCGACTTAATATTTGGGAGCGTTAGAAGGTCGGAACTGATGTAATGGACTTCTTCCATGAATTGGTATTAGGTTGTTCGCAAAAATACAATTTCTGCGGTGTGAATAAGAAAAATTGGCAGGACAAATTTGAATCGCCTATTTTCGTAATTAAATTCAATCAACTATGCGTACTTTATTTCTTCTCGGACTTACTGCAATCCTCTTTTCTTGTGAGGATAACACACCTAAGGACTATGTGACTTTTAGCGGACAAATCACCAAGCCAAACAGCGACTCGCTAAAAATCTATAACAAGACGTATTCCAAAGTGATTAAAGTGGATGGGGATGGAAAGTTTAGCGACACCCTACACGTAGAACCGGGTATGTATCGATTGTTCGATGGAGGTGAATACGCTCAGCTTTTTCTGAAGAATGGCTATGATCTCAATATGACGTTGGATACCGAAAAATTTGATGAGTCCATACGCTTTACAGGTGAAGGTGCTGAAAATTCAAACTTTTTGGCAGAACGATCCATGGCACAAGAAAAGCTTTTTGATATCGATTTGGATCAACACGATACCTTAAGTATCAAAACGTATTTAGAGGGGGCTAAGGAAGATCTTTTAAAATTGGTGGAAAACAAAGATTTAGATTCTTTAGTGGTGGCCACTCATAAAGAAAATACCAATAATACTGTAGAAAGCTATGGTAAGTACATGGGAGGATTGGTGAAATTGCGAATGGATTTTCCAGAAGGGACTCCTTCCCCAAGATTCTCAGATTATGAAAACCATGCCGGTGGAACCACCAGTTTCGAAGATCTATTGGGCAGCTACACCTATATCGATGTTTGGGCTACTTGGTGTGGTCCTTGTAAACAAGAAATTCCTCACCTCCAAAAAGTGGAATCCGATTATCACGGAAAGAACATTCAATTTGTGAGTATTTCCATTGACCAAATGAAAGATCACGACAAATGGGTCGCTATGGTAACTGAAAAGGAATTGGGAGGTATCCAACTTTTTGCGGATAATGATTGGAGCTCTCAGTTTATCCGGGATTATTATATCAACGGAATTCCACGTTTTATTTTGTTGGATCCAAATGGAAATGTTGTAACTCCAGATGCGCCTAGGCCCTCGCAAGTTGAACTAAGGGAAATGCTCGACAAGTATTTATAATTTTCTAGGATTCTGAAGGTGCTTCTTCCGAAGTATTGTTTTGTGACACTGGACTTTCAAACAAGGAAATAAAAGCTTTTCCCAACCTATCGATAATTCCCGAAGCCGTCAAGGCTTCAAAACCAATGTCGTGGGCACAAAGGTTTCCTGCACTTCCATGCACATAAACACCAAGAATGGCGGCTTCCAAAGAACCGTATCCTTGCGCTAACAACCCGGCAAGTATACCACTTAAAGTATCACCGCTTCCAGCTGTAGCCATTCCTGGATTTCCTGTAGTGTTGATGTACGTTATATCCCCTTGAACAATTAACGAATGTGCTCCCTTCAATACTACGACGCATTCCAATTCTTTAGAGAGCGCCTTGATTTTCTCCAGCTTTTCAAAATCATGGGACCAATCCCCCACCAACCTCCTTAGTTCTCCTTCATGGGGCGTTAACAGACTTCCTTTCGGAACCACCTTCTTCAATGCAGGTTTTTGAGCCAAGCAATTCAGTGCATCTGCATCCAGTACCATGGGCTGGCTTGCTCGTTTCAGTAGTTTCCCGAAGCCACTGATGGTCTCTTTTGAGGTTCCCATCCCCATTCCTATTGCGATTGCCGTTGGCTTGAGTTCAAACTCAAAAGCAGTGAGGATATCTTCCGAGGTGTCAGAAATGCACATTACCTCTGGAACCGAAATTTGTAAAATAGTATTCCCTTTGGAAGGCACATAAGCACTTACCAACCCCGCTCCAGAAGTAATGGCAGACCTAGAAGCAAGGACCATGGCACCCATTTTCCCTCTGCTGCCACCAACAATTAAGGCATGACCATAGGTTCCCTTGTGGGTGAATTTTTCCCGTTGACGGTAAAGACTTTGGGCCAAGGGTTGATATATCAGTTGGGCCAAAGGAGTTAAAGTATTTAAAAACGCTCTGTCAAGACCAATGTCCAGCACTTCGAAATAGGGTACAAATCGACCGGTTTCAGGGAGAAAAAAAGACATCTTAGGGCCCTGAAAAGTAAGGGTATGATTCGCCATTACCACCGCTTCAGGATCTAATAAGGGTCCGTTCGCTGCAAGTCCGCTCGGTATATCCACCGATAGTTTAAAGGCAGCTATCGCATTTAGGTGTTGAATAAGCTTTTTTACCCAACCTTCAGGGGCCCTATTCAACCCTATACCAAAGAGACAATCAACCAAAATATCTTCTTGTTGTATTTGGGGAAAGTCACTTTCCGATGCCATCAAAATCGGCCAGTCCTTAGTTACCTTTTTAAATCGGTCGTAATTGACTAGAAAATCGGTCGAACGCTTCTCAGAAAAGTTCGCAATATACACTTCAACATTATACCCACTAAGCACTAACATTCTACCCAAAGCCAGTCCATCTCCCCCATTGTTACCGATTCCACAAAAAATGCGAATCGGTACTTGGGCCCCTTGAAGGCGTTGATGCAACCATTCAAAAACTTGGTTGGCAGCGCGCTCCATCAGATCGATGGATTGAATACCCAAGCTCTGCAATGTTACTTGGTCGGCTTGGTAGAATTGTTCCGCGGAATAGACGTTCATATGGGCTTTTATTGCAAGTTACTACCCTTGAATAAAACAATCAAATATTTGCTTCGTTCACTATAGCAGAATACCTACATTTGCGTATACTTATTCAAAACCGATGAAAAATACCGCATTAACACACATTCACGAGCAATTAGGGGCTAAAATGGTACCCTTTGCCGGTTATAATATGCCTGTATCCTACGAGGGTGTCAATATAGAACACGAAACGGTTCGCAAAGCTGTTGGTGTTTTTGATGTTTCACACATGGGAGAATTTCTGGTGACAGGTCCAAAAGCGTTAGAATTGATTCAGAAAGTTAGCAGTAATGATGCCTCGAAATTAGTCGATGGACAAGCGCAATACAGTTGCCTTCCGAATGAACAAAACGGGATTGTGGACGACCTAATTATTTACCGTTTGAATGAAGAAAAATGGGTATTGGTAGTAAACGCATCAAACATTGAAAAGGACTGGAACTGGATCAATTCCCACAACACCATGGGAGCTGAATTGAAAAATCTTTCCGATGATTACTCTCTATTGGCCATTCAGGGCCCCAAAGCCGTTGAAGCTATGCAGTCACTAACCAGTGTGGATCTGAGCGCCATCAAATTTTATACCTTTAAAGTGGCCGATTTTGCCGGGATAGAACATGTAATTATCAGCGCTACGGGATATACAGGAAGTGGTGGTTTTGAAATTTACTGCAAAAACAGTGAAGTTGAGCAAGTATGGAATAAAGTGATGGAGGCAGGAGCCGCTTATGGTATTAAACCCATCGGTTTGGCTGCTCGAGATACCCTTCGTTTAGAAATGGGCTATTGCTTATATGGAAATGATATCGATGACGATACTTCTCCCCTTGAAGCCGGATTGGGGTGGATTACTAAATTCACAAAGGATTTTATCAATTCCGAGAACTTGAAAAAAGAAAAAGAAGAAGGTCCCGTGCGTCGTTTGGTCGGTTTTGAATTATTGGAAAGAGGGATTCCCAGAGCGGGATATGCGATTGTGGATGCCAACGGGTACACCATTGGCAGGGTCACCAGCGGAACCATGTCACCCTCTTTAGGCAAGGGAATCGGTTTAGGCTATGTCCCAACCGAATTAAAGGATCCAGGTTCTGAAATCTTTATTCAAATTCGAAAAAACGCTGTTCCTGCCACTGTGGTAAAATTACCTTTTTACAAGGGAGAATAATTGATGAGGCGCCTTAACGGAAATAGTGCAAAACGCATCCTGATTGTAGGAGGCAGTGGTTTTATTGGGAATACTCTCTACAAAGAACTCCTGTCCTATTTTGACGTTTATGGAACCTACGCCCGCCAAGAAGGAAATTTTGGAGAAAACCAGGTATTCTTTCGATTTGTTGCCGAGGAGGATGACATCTCCAAAATTCTGTTCCAAGTAAATCCAACGGTAATCGTCTCGGCGTTCAAAGCGTCTTTTGCTGGGACCGAGAAAACTTTAAATGATATCGCATCGTATTGTATGGGCACAGGGGGCCATTTCATTTATATCTCCTCTGTAGCCGTATTTGATGCTCGATCACAGTTTCCCTCCTATGAATCCGACAAACCCTTAGCTGAATCGCATGAAGGAAGACATCATATTCGGATGGAGCGCATCATTCAGGAATTACCTAATAAACAATGGGTTATCGCACGTCTACCTTTGGTCTTGGGGGTAAATTCTCCTGAAATAATCCACTTAAAACAAGCCATTCGTCACCAAGCCGAATTCGAAGTGTACCCACATTTGGTGGTAAGCACCACGACGAATGACAAAATAGCTCAGCAAATTCACTATCTAATCAATAGAAATCTTTCGGGAATTTATCACCTCTCTAGCGAAGACGTGATCCATCATGAAGATTTATTTAAGGAAATTGCCGAGAAAATTAGTGAGCGTACACCCATCTTCAAAAATGTGTATAGCAGTAATGAAGATCGCTATTTGGCCATTCTTCCAAAGGAAAATAAGATGCCAAAAAACTACAGAATTACAGTGGCCGATGTGATTTCCGACACTACCCTAAAGGATGAAATTGTCACTTTAAAAAACAACTAAATCATGCAAAAATTAACCGAATTACAGATTCGTTCCCGATTGAAAGAATTGGATAATTGGGAATATCAAGATGAATCACTCGTTACCTCTTTCGAATTCAAGGATTTTAAAGATGCTTTTTCCGTCATGACTCGAATTGCTTTCGAAGCAGAACGATTAAACCATCACCCAGGATGGTATAATGTATATAACCAGTTGGACATCAGTCTATCTACCCACGATGTTGAAGGAGTTACCGAAAAGGACTTTGAACTCGCCAAAATCATTGATGAATTGGTAGGATAAAATTTCAATTGAAATCTTTACTCCATATTTTTATGGTAGTGGAGAATTTTTAAATTTGCGAAAATTTTTTAGGTATGGGAAGAGCTTTTGAATTCAGGAAAGCGCGTAAAATGAAACGCTGGGCAGCGATGTCCAAAGCATTTACAAGAATTGGGAAGGACATAGTGATGGCCGTCAAGGAAGGTGGCCCTGATCCGGATGCCAACTCCCGATTGCGTGCGGTGATTCAGAATGCAAAAGCCGTGAACATGCCCAAAGACAATATCGAACGTGCCATCAAGCGTGCGACCGATAAAAACCAAGGGGATTATAAGGAGGTTGTTTTTGAAGGCTATGCTCCCCATGGGATTGCCATTTTGGTGGAAACTGCCACCGATAACAACACTCGTACTGTAGCCAATATCCGCTCGTATTTCAACAAATGTGACGGTAGTTTGGGGACTTCCGGTTCTGTTGCCTTTATGTTTGACCATGTTTGTAATTTCCGGATTCATCCAGAAGGAATGGATATGGAAGAGCTCGAGCTTGAATTGATTGATTTTGGCGTGGAAGAAATTTTCGAGGATGAGGACGGTATGTTGATCTATGCTCCTTTCGAAAGTTTCGGTGCAATTCAATCGTATCTGGAAGAAAAAAATATCGAAATCCTCTCTTCCGGATTCGAACGCATTCCACAGGTGACCAAGACACTGTCTGCAGAAGAAGTGGCCGATGTAGAAAAATTATTGGAGAAAATTGAGGAGGATGATGACGTTCAAAACGTGTATCATACTATGGACGAATCCTCTTTGGATTCCGAATAATTTATCTCTTACAAACCAGTTTTGTTGAATGCTTGTTGATTTCCAACAGATACATTCCCGATTGTACCTTTCCTAAATCTATCATCTGATGTAAGGTACCCGATCCTTCGACCTGTAGCAGCATTTTTCCTGTAGTATCAAATAGGGATACACTAGTAATGGGTTCAGTTGCCTTGATGGTAAGTTGCTCGAAAGCGGGATTCGGGAATATCTTAAATTCGATTTCATCCACCGATGATACTTGCAATAACTCACTAGGGCGGACCACCAAAAAACCTTCTGCTCGATCGCTGATAACAATATTTCCACTTTCAAAAAATGGATAAATACTCCACGATCCATTAAAGCCCGAAGCGTTATTCGCTGGATAGCTATCAAAGTGACCTACTTCCACCATATTCATAGTATCGATATCACTGAGGTCTACTACTCGTAAACCCGCAGCGTTATTGGCCAAATAGAAGTAATTACCCACAACATAACCGTTGTGGTCTGTAGCCGAAGTGGGGCCAAAATACTCCATATGAAAGACTGGATTGTCTAAATCACTAAGATCGAAAACTATTGTTCGCGAGTTGATTCCTGTATTTATTTCGTCGGTTTCGTCTCCAAGGAAGTAATAACGTAGATCTTCCGATAGCCAACCTTGATGCGTGTAATTAACATTCGTATAGTCCATGGTTGCAATAGTAGTTGGGTTGCTTTTATCGGTTACATCCACTATGGCTACATGAGTTTCATTCGCACCAAATAATAGTTCCCTACCCTGATAATCGGAGTCGGGACCATTGTACAGGACTACTTGAGCATCATGTGTATATCCTTGGTTCGAAAACCCTCCTTCACCAATCGGATTTAAAGGATCTTGGATATTGATGAAATGAGGCCCGCCAGAAAAGATATTGCTACCAACCGCATAAGCATAACCAGAGGCTTCATTGATTACGATATTATGACAACTTCCAAAGGCGTTATAATAGGCATCTTTGGTGAATGTTACCGGTGGGTTTACTACATCCCTCAATTTGGTCAAATCAAAAATCTGCATCCCGTGACCCGTATCCTCACTAACAATAAAAGCGAAGTTATTGTAGGTTTTTACGTCACGCCAGGTAGTATGTTGATTGCTTTCTCCAGGTAAAAAGCCCAAATATAGAGGATTGAAAGGATCACTAATATCAATAAAAGCCGTGCCTTCGTTTAAGCACAGCAGGCCGTACTCTTTCCCATCCATTGGATCTGTCCAACCCCAAGAATCATTTGCTTTCACAGAATTAAAAGTAGATAATGGCAACTGTGACAAAAGATCATAGCCTTCGCAAGGAAAAGCCCCTGCAAATCCGTTTTCACAGGGTGTCTGAGCTTGGATAAATATGGTTAATAGGAGGAATGGCAGTATTGGCTTCATAGTTTCATTTTTTCTAAAACTACAAAAAAATACAAAGAAGTAATCTAGGTATATTTTGGGACCTTGCCCACTACACCTTCAAAGAAGGACTCGAGTTTTGGTAAATCCTTTTCTATTTCTCCGGTCGTATAGAAGGGATCACCAATTTTTACGGTTTTTGTTCCGTAATCGAAGGCAACAGGAATAATCGGCACTTTTGCGGCCTCTGCTATGAAGTAAAACCCTGTTCGCCATTTATCCACCTTTTTTCTCGTACCTTCAGGTGCCAACGCTAATCGAAAGACTTCCTTGTTTTCAAAAAGTTCCGCAATAGCCTCCACTTTATTTTGTCCTGGGGTACGATCTAATGGAGTTCCACCTGTCCATTTGAAATAATAGGAAAAAGGCCAGGTAAACAATTCTTTTTTTCCCAAGTAGTTGATTGGGATTCCTGAAAGTCTGCGTGCAAAGAGTCCGATGATGAAATCGTACCAACTGGTATGTGGCACCACAATGATAACCGATTTCTTGAGGTTAGGGTCAAACTGCCCCTCCATCTTCCAATGAAGTACTTTGGTAAATAAAAATCGGGCGAAGCCCATAGCCTACATTTTTTCGTACATCCCACGAAGTTTTTCTGGAGTAATCACCGACTCCCAATCGGGACCAATCGCATTTTCCCAGAGCGGAACAAGGCTAAGGGAGATTTCAATCATGGTATTCATCTGGTTTTCAGTAAGATTACGACATAGTCCTTGAGGCAGTTCAATACCATGTTTTTCCTTCATCTGCTTGAAGAGTTTTACGTCTTCAGGATAAAATTCTTCTAAATGGTCGAACACGATACAATTCCCAATTCCGTGTTTCGTCCCAAGCACATACGATAGACCATAGCTCATAGCATGGGCCACCCCTACCTGAGAATAGGCTATACTCATTCCGCCGTGCCATGATGCCATCATTAATTTCTCTCGAGATTCTTCATCAGAGAGGTTGTCGTCCAAGAAGATTTGCTTACAGAGATCGTAGGCCTTCTCACCATAACTGCGGCTAAACTCATTTAGAAAGGTTCCGTTAAGTGATTCTACACAGTGAATAAAGCAATCCATTCCTGTATAAAACCATTGATCCTTTGGCACTCCTACCGTTAATTCGGGGTCAAGTACTACCTGGTCGAAGGGAGTAAAATCGCTATTGATCCCCAATTTTTTCTCTGGCCCTGTAAGTACCGTGGTTCTTGAAACCTCTGCCCCTGTTCCAGAGATGGTAGGAACTCCTACGTGGTAGATAGCCTTATTGCTTACCAAATCCCATCCTTGATAGTCGGCAGCGCTTCCTTTGTTGGTAAGCATGATAGCAACTGCTTTGGAGAGGTCTAATATCGATCCGCCGCCAATACCTATGATTCCAGACGGTCTATAGGTAAATTCATTTTTGATGTTCTTGACGATGGTATCTACCTGTTCTGTTTTGGGCTCTTCATCAGCAGAGACAAAAATCAGTTTGTCATTGTAACGAAGATTCATACGGTTCACAAGCTCTGTATTCCCTTCAAAAACATCATCTACCAAAAAAATAAAAGGTGCCTTTTCCCTCCTTTTTGGCATAAGAATGTTGGGAAGTTGATCGAAACTACCTTTGCCATAGACCACTTTGGGAACCATTGGAAAGTTCCGGTATTTGTTGTTTACCGAAATTTTATTGTCTTCTTTCAGGGCCTTATTTGCACGCACCAGATCTTCTGGGGTATCGATTTCAATCCCTGTTGTGTTGGATATTGCCATTTTGATCTTTTTACCGTATTCCAAAAAACGAATGCATTCAATTTTCTCGGCAGCTTCCAAAGTTTTCATGGGTAGATTATAGAAATCCATTAAAGCCTGCTTTCGAAAAGCGTAAATTCCCTTATGCTTGTAATATTGAACAGAAGTGTTTTTATCACGTGGATAAGGGATTGGAGAACGTGAAAAGTAAAGTGCAAAATTATCCTTGTCCACAATTACCTTTACGGCATTGGGGTCACTTATTTCCTTCCAATCATGAATCTCAGTCATCAGGGAAGCCAAATCGATTTTATCGGCATCTGGACCATCGAAAACTGCCAATAC
>CAZOSF010000075.1:0-11410 GCA_964582415.1 uncultured Alteromonas sp. | reverse complement strand
TCTTTCAGAAAAAAGGCCGAAAGCACCAATAACAAAACAGGGGAAAGGGTAATTACCACCGAAGAATTTATGGGCGTAGATAATTCCAAGCCTTTGAAGAACATATTCATGTTTAGGACCATTCCGAAGATGGCACACACCACGAACAAGAATACGTCCTTACGTTCCAACTTTTCTGAAGGGAATAAAAGACTGATCAACCAAAAGAGCACAGTCGCGCCGGAGACCCTAAGCAGGATAAATCCGTAAGGCCCGATAACATCCGGCATGAGTCCTTTCGCAATGGTATGGTTTACGCCATAAATGGTGCTGGCAGCCGTTGCGGCCAAAAGGGCAAGGGCTCTTGCATTCATCGGCCGTGAACCGATTTTTTTGCAGCTTCCACTACTTTTATACTATTGCCAATGAAGATTTGATCCCCATTGATAATCACCGGACGATTCAGGAAGGTATAATGCTCTAAAATGAACCGTTTGTAATCTTCCTCGTTTAAGGTTTCGTTTTTCAGGTCACGTTCCTTGTAGAGTTTCGCCCTTCTACTGAACAGGGCTTCATAACTACCTGCCAAGGCAGCCATTTCCTCCAATTGTTTCACCGTGATAGGGTCTTTTTTGATGTCCTGTTTTTCGAAGGAACTGGGAAGGCTAAGTTCTTTCAAAATTCGAATGTTGGTATCGCAGGTACTTAAATGATAGACTTTTTTCATGGGAAATAGATTTTCGAAAGATAGGGATGTACTTCATCCCAAGTTAGCGTAACTTCTATTGGGCCGTCGGCATAACTGGCAATATCATATTGGTTATAAATTAACACAATTCCTTCTTCTGTGAGTCCGATGCTATCCGGGAGATAAAAACGGTCATCTTCAAACCAAAATCCATTAGCATTGATCGATCCCTCTTCGGAGAGTCCCTGAACTTTTCTAAAAACTTTTTCTGCTGTGGCAGTGAATCCTTTTAGATCATCGAAAAGATCGGAGGTTTTTAATTCTTCTCCGGTTTTTAAATCGAAATGACTAAAAAATACGCTGCCATAGCCATGGGCACCTCCTGTAAACAGATAGCCTCTTTTTTCTAAGGTGAGCAAATTCTCATTCCGATAGGCTTCTTGCACTGTAGCTGTAGCCTCGTAATTTAGCGCCATGTCGAAATCGGTTTTCAGGTCGTTATTGGCCTGAACAAATTCTGTGGCTACTTCTTCCAAACTTTTGGCGGTTGGAAGTTCTTCCCCTAAATGCAGACAGGCAATTAAATACGTTTCTATGTCCTTATTCAGTTGCTCATAAATGGTTCCTTCACCGGTATAAACAGGATAGTCCAAAGTGATCTTTGGGCATTCGGCATTATTACAAATCGGAAGATCGGAGGCATTGAAATTATGCAAATCAGAGCTCAGCGTAGGCGCTTCTTCACAGGCTAGTAACAATACAAAGGTTAGGAGTAAAAAAGGGAGCTTTTTCATGGTTTAAAAATACGATACTTTTTAGAATGATGGGTGAAACACTTATTTTTGTAAACAGTAAAATCACAGTATGAAATTCAACACTAAAACCATTCACGGAGGCCAGGAACACGACCAAGCTTACGGCGCTGTCATGCCTCCTATCTATCAAACATCCACCTATGCCCAATCTACCCCTGGAGGGCATAAAGGGTTTGAATATTCAAGAACCCATAACCCTACACGTAGTGCCTTGGAACGTGCGTTTGCCAGTTTGGAAAACGGCAAGCACGGACTGGCATTTGGTAGCGGTTTGGCCGCTATTGATGCGGTGATGAAATTGTTGAAACCCGGTGATGAGGTGATTTCCACCAACGATTTGTACGGGGGTACGTATCGTCTATTCACCAAGGTGTTCGAAAAATTTGGTATTAAATTTCATTTTATCGGAATGCAGGATCCTGCTCATATCGAGGGGTATGTAAATGAAAATACCAAGTTGATCTGGGTAGAAACGCCCACCAATCCGATGATGCACATCATCGATATCAAAGCATGTGCCACGATCGCGAAAAAACATGATTTATTGTTGGCGGTGGACAATACTTTTGCGACGCCTTATTTGCAACAACCTTTGGACTTAGGAGCGGATATTGTAATGCACTCCGCGACGAAGTATTTAGGAGGCCATAGCGATGTGGTAATGGGAGCCTTGATTGTTAAAGACGATGCCTTGGCCGAGCAATTGTATTTCATTCAAAATGCCAGTGGGGCGATTTGTGGCCCTCAAGATAGTTTCTTGGTGTTACGGGGAATAAAAACCTTACATGTACGCATGCAACGCCATTGCGAAAACGGACGAAAAGTAGCTGCGTTTCTTTCAGGACATCCAAAGATCGAAAAAGTATACTGGCCAGGATTACCTACGCATCCAAATCATGAAGTAGCGAAAGAACAGATGAACGACTTTGGGGGGATGATTTCCTTTGTTACCAAAGGGAACGATTTTGAGGAGGCCATACGAATTGTTGAAAACTTGAAGTTGTTCACCCTCGCAGAGAGTTTGGGAGGTGTGGAAAGTTTGGCAGGACACCCAGCCAGCATGACGCATGCTTCCATTCCGAAGGAGGAACGGGAAAAGTCGGGGGTTGTGGATGCTTTGATTCGGTTGAGTGTTGGGATTGAAGATGCCGATGATTTGATAGAAGATTTGAAGCAAGCAATAGGTTAAAAAAAGCGGCCAATCGGCCGCTTTTCTTTTAACGTTTTATACTTAATCCAGATAATAGATATATCCGATATTCAACCAGAAAATCCAGTCATTTGCTTTGTTTTCAGGAACAGGAATACCATTTCCAACGCCAAGGGCTTGTTCATTAAATTCTTCCTGAGGATTCAAACCTTCTACCCAGTTCGAGAAATAGTATTGCCATCTGGCATCTAGCATCAAGTCACTTAAAGGGGTCAGTTTGTAGCGTACCCCCACACTCATTACGATACTCCAGGTGGTATCCCCTTCGTTTAGAAAGGCATTGTAATATTTATCGGGAGTGGTGATGGGATTATTCAAAGGCCCTAATTCGCTATATATTTCAGGATCGAAGCTTACCCAGTGTACTCCAAAGCTTCCAAAAGGAGCTAATTTGTAAGAGCCGGCAGCAAAATCCCGAATACTCAAAGGGAAGTATTCTAACTGTGCCCCAATATCGAATACAGTAGTGGATCCTTTCATGGCACGAAGCTGATCAGCTACTAGGGACGTTTTATCCGGGTCTACCCACTCTCCAAAGTGGTCGAAGTTGGTTTTATGCCAATCGATTTCACTTCGAAGTTTGAAGTGATCATTGAAATAAGTATCTCGGGTATAACAGTTACAATCGGCTCGGTAAGAGAAATTGAGGTAGTGGATGATTCCAACTCCCCAGCCCACATTTCCGATGTTCGTTTCACTATCATAGCGTTGCCCAAAGTCGGAATAGAAGGCCACTGGCCCTGTAATAACACCTATCTCGTGGGAAAAGCCAAACTGCGCACGAACCTCTTGGGAAAGGGCAGAAAATAGTAGAAATACCAACAGCAAAATTCTGGTATTCATTCGATTTGGGTTTAGATTGAGACGTAACAAATATATGAAAACATATCTAACGGCGAAATTTAATGTGTTTTTTGGGTGATTATATGACAAAAGTTATATTCCAATGAAAACAGATAACGTATATTTGCGTTCTATAACGAAAACGTTTTCAGAATAACGATATGATAATCTAGAAGAGGTTTTCGCAGTTAATTTTAAAAGATATTCAAAATATCGAATATTTATTGTTAATTCTAAATTTTTAGATGTGAAGCAAAGTGTCCAAGATTTTATTTCAAAAGTAGCTGAAATGAATCCAAACGAACCTGAATTTCTTCAGGCCGTTACCGAGGTTGCAGAAACCGTAATACCTTTTATCGAAGAGAACGAACAGTATCAAGGGATGAAATTATTGGAGCGCATGGTTGAACCAGAGCGTACCATCATCTTTAGAGTGCCTTGGACCGACGACAACGGACAGGTTCAAGTGAACAGAGGCTATCGTGTAGAATTCAATTCTGCCATTGGGCCTTACAAAGGCGGTTTGCGTTTTCACCCATCTGTTAACTTAAGCATCCTGAAATTCTTAGGATTTGAGCAAGTGTACAAAAATAGTCTTACTACCCTTCCAATGGGAGGAGGTAAAGGGGGAAGTGACTTCAACCCTAAGGGAAAAAGCGATGCCGAAGTGATGCGCTTTTGCCAAAGCTTTATGACAGAATTAGCCCGTCACATTGGAGCCAATACCGATGTTCCTGCAGGGGATATCGGTGTGGGTGGCCGTGAGATTGGATATCTATTCGGACAGTACAAGCGTCTTCGTAATGAATTTACAGGAGTTCTTACCGGTAAAGGTATGACCTACGGTGGTTCTTTGATCCGTCCTGAAGCAACGGGATATGGTACTGTGTACTTTGCAGAAAACATGTTGAAAACCAAAGGCGATAGCTTTAAGGGTAAAACTGTTGTTATTTCCGGATCTGGAAACGTAGCGCAATATGCCGTTGAAAAAGCAACACAATTGGGAGGTAAAGTTGTTACCATGTCCGATTCTGGTGGATTCATCTATGACAAAGACGGAATAGACGCCGATAAGTTGGCGTTTGTTATGGACCTTAAAAACGAAAAAAGAGGTCGTATCAGCGAATACGTGAACAAATACCCATCTGCTGAATACCATAGCGGTCAACGTCCATGGGGTGTAAAATGTGATATTGCCCTTCCTTGCGCAACACAAAACGAATTGAATGGGGAAGAAGCTAAAACTTTGGTGGCTAATGGATGTGCATGTGTAGCGGAAGGCGCGAATATGCCATCTACTCCAGAAGCCATCGCAGTTTTCCATGAAGCAAGAATTTTGTATGCTCCAGGAAAAGCCTCGAATGCGGGTGGTGTAGCCACTTCTGGTTTAGAAATGTCTCAAAACTCCCTACGTCTTAACTGGACAAGAGAAGAGGTTGATGAGAAATTGCATCGCATCATGAACGATATCCACAAAGCTTGTGTTACCTATGGTAAAGACAAGGATGGGTATGTAGATTATGTACGAGGTGCAAACATTGCTGGCTTCGTGAAAGTTGCCGATGCTATGATCGCACAAGGCGTTGTTTAATATCATCTAATTTATATACTGAAAGGCCGTCTGGAAAAGACGGCCTTTTTTCTTGTCATCCCGCAATAAATAGTATTTTCGTGTGTTAGTATTGCAGACTATGAAACATCTCGTTTGGATCTTGTTTTTTTTCGGGACCTTGGCTTTTGGTCAAAATTTTGAAGACCAATGGAAAGGCTTCTTTTCATTTGTTTCGGTAAAGGACATCGTGCAAGGGGATGGGAAGCTCTATGTAGCTGCCGAGAACGCGGTGTTCACCTATAACCTGTCCACCTTCGAAATCACGACCCTAACCACCATTAATGGCCTTTCAGGAGAATTGATCTCCTCCATTCATTACAGCACCGATTACAATGCCCTTTTTATTGGGTTCGAAAACGGATTGATGAATATAATTATCGACGATGAAGAAGAGGTTATTCAAGTAGTCGATATTTTGGATAAGCCTACAATCCCGCCCGATCAAAAGCGAATAAACCATTTTAAAGAGTATGAGGGGAAGTTATACATTGCTACCGAATATGGAATTTCGGTGTATGATATTCCCAACCTAGAGTTTGGTGATTCTTATTTCATCGGAAATTTGGGTACCCAAATCAATATCGTCCAAACCACTATTTTGGAACCTTACATTTACGCGGCTTCCAGTGAAGAGGGGATAAAAAGAGCCTTGCTGGCTAGCGATAATCTTATCGATTATACAGAATGGACCCAAGTGGAAAACGGAAATATACGTGGGATTGAAACTTTGGGGGATGCAGTGTATTATGCAAGAAGCAATAATTCTGTGCATCGATTGGATCCACCAGCACCACTGACAAGCTTCAGTAGCCCCATCGTAGACTTTAAAACTACCTTCGATATTCTTACCATTACTACCGAGACTTCCGCAGCGGCCTATGGGCCCGATTTTACCCTTTTGGGAACTGCTTCTGGGGTTCCAAGTATTTTTGATGATACCTTTCAATGCGGACTTTCTCTCTCCAATTCGTTTTATTTAGGAACTACAGAAAATGGTCTGCTTAGAATACCCTACGGCAGTTCCTCCTACGAACAGATTTTACCGGATGGACCTTTATTGAATTCCCCTTTTGCCATCGATGCGAGTCCCGGGGAACTTTGGGTAGCCTTTGGGGATATTACGGTTAGTTTTAACCCTTTTCCACTAAGCTACCATGGTATTAGCAATCTCACGGAAGAAGGTTGGACCAACATCAAAGAAGACGAATTGTTTGGAGCGAGTGATTTGGTGCATGTGGCCATCAATCCTTTAAATCCGAGTGAAGTATTCTTTTCTTCCTTCCAAAAAGGACTGCTGAAAGTGGTGGATCAAAATCCCGTGATACTCTACAACCAAGATAATAGTCCGTTGGAAGTACCCCCAAACAACCCAGCGGCCGAAATTCGTATCTATGGGGCCGATTTCGACCGGGATAATAACCTCTGGTTTACGCAATCGCGGGTAGAGGAAGGTATCGCACGGTTGAGTCCTTCAGGCCAAATCGGACAGGTAAATATTTCCAACTTTTTCGATGCAGAAACGGAGCTGGCCTTAACAAAATTAAAGGTGAGTAGACAGGGAACTCTTTTCTTTGGTACTGCTCAAAATGGCCTTGTTGGGTTTAACCCAAGTACAGGGCAGTTCAATAAAATATCGGAAGGAGCCGGGAATGGGAATTTGCCTTCTCCTGATGTCCGTGCATTGGCGTTTGACAATTCCAACCGTTTGTGGATAGGAACCCGTGAAGGGTTGAGAGTGCTTTTCAATACAGCGGGGTTTTTCCAAGAAGGGGCCAATACCGATGCCCAGGCCATTATTATTTTAGATGATGGCGTTCCTCAAGAACTATTGTTTCAACAGGTTATTACAGATATCGAGGTGGATGGATCCAATAATAAATGGATTGCCACAGCAACTTCCGGGGTGTTCTATCTCTCTGCCAATGGCCAGGAAACTTTACTACGATTTACCAAAGACAATTCACCTCTTCCGTCTAACAACGTTCAAGATATAGCTATCGACGATAGTACCGGGCGCGTTTATTTTGCAACGGTTAATGGGTTGGTCGCTTATGAGGGCACTTCAACTGCCCCACGTGACAATCTAGAAGGGGTGTATGCCTATCCTAACCCTGTACGACCTGGGTTTAAAGGCAATGTTACCATCGACGGATTGACAGCCAACGCCAACGTCAAGATTACCGATATTGAAGGAAATCTGGTGTACGAAACAACCAGTCAAGGAGGGAGTGTCTTATGGGACACCACCGCGTTTGGCAAGTACTCTGTAGCCTCGGGAGTATATATGGTCTTCATTACTACCGATGATGCCTTAGAGACCAAAATAACCAAAATCATGGTGATTCGATAAGATGCAGGTAACCACGAAGGCATTGGTCATTTCTGCCATAAAATATGGCGAGGCCGACCTTGTCGTGAGTTGTTATACAGAAGGACATGGTTTACGGAGCTATTTGCTTCGGGGTGTATTAAAGTCGAAAAAAGGAAAACTTCGAAAATCGTTTTTTCAGCCACTTACCCTTCTAGAGATTCAGGCGATACACAAAGATCGTGGCACTTTGGAACGAATTCAGGAAGCGAAAGTCTTGCATCCATATCGAACGCTTCATACGGAGGTTGTGAAATCTACCTTGGTGATGTTCCTATCGGAAATACTGAAAGCTACCATCAAAGAAGAGGAGCCTAATGTTCCCTTATTCGATTTCTTGGAAACCAGTTTGCTTTGGTTGGATGATCATGCTAGTATTGCGAATTTCCATCTGCTATTTTTATTAAAATTGAGTGGCTATTTGGGATTTTCGCCCGATTTCGGATCGGAACCCCAGCCTTGGTTCAATTTAATGGAAGGGATCTTTCAGGAAAATCGTGAAGGGAACCATTGCGAAACAGGTGCAGTCGTGGAGGTGTTATACGCACTTCAGAAACTTGAATACCATCAACTTTCAGAGCATCCTATTCCGAAAAGTTCTAGAAAGGAAACCCTAAGTGTGCTGCTCGATTATTATAAATTACATGTACAAGGATTCCGAACCCCAAAGTCCTTACCTATTTTAAGCGAGTTGTTCAGTTAAGCACTGTTTCTACTGGCATTGATGTTTCCGAACAGGGATCGTGTCACCATTTTTTCATAGACTTCCAAACGTGCTGCATCCCCTCCTTCTCGTTTTATCTTTTGGATTTCTCGTAGGGCATACTGTTGAATGGTCAATAGCGGAAGTACAATATGTTCCCGCACTCCAATAGAAGCTCTCATGGCTTTGCTATCTTCCATCAATTCGGAATATCCAGTGATTTCCAGTATCAGTTTTCGAGTTCTTTTGAATTCGTCGTAGATCAATTCCCAAAAAGCGCCATATTCAGGATCTTCTCTCATATAGGCCGTGAGTGGGAAGAAGGATTTGGTTAAACTCATCATGCTGTTTTCAATCAATGTTCTGAAAAACATGGAATTTTCATAAAGGGATTTTACTTTATCGAAATCTCCTTCATCGGCCAATTTCTGAATGGCAATACCCACCCCAAAAAATCCAGGAACGTTTTGTTTTAGTTGACTCCAGCTACCCACGAAAGGAATGGCGCGTAGGTCACTAAAGACGAGTTCATTGCTTTTTCCTCGCTTCGATGGTCTACTGCCAATATTCGTCTTGGCGTAATATTTTAGCGTGCTCATCTCCTCCAGATAGGGAAGAAATTTCGGGTGGCTCTTGAAGTCTTTATAGGCTTCATAGCTTAGTTGCGCCAATCGATCCATCGTTTTCCGATCCTCCTCCGATAATATGGCGTCTTCTTCCCGAAATACCTCATTGGCAATCCCCGAACTTATCAATTGCTCCAAGTTGTATTGGCAGGAATCGAGCGTTCCAAAGTTTGAACTTATGGTTTGTCCTTGAATGGTGAGCTGCACTTCCTCATGTTCAATCGAATTCCCCAAAGAAGCATAAAATTGATGGGTTTTACCCCCTCCACGTGCCGGTGGACCCCCTCGACCATCGAAGAAAATAGCGGTAATGCCGTATTTTCTGGAGATCTCTGTGAGTCGTTCTTTTGCCGTGAAAATACTCCAATTGGCCATGAGGTACCCCCCGTCCTTTGTCCCATCGCTAAAACCTAGCATAATCGATTGGCGATTGCCACGAGATTTTAAATGAGTACTATACTCTGGATTGGTGTATAGGGTTTCCATCACTTGGTCTGCTACCAGAAGGTCATCTACTGTTTCGAATAAGGGAATTACATCCACCGTTGGATGTTCCCAGTTGCACAATCGCAACAAGGCGAAAGCTTCAAGGACATTTACTACGCTTCCGTTGTTGCTGATGATGTATCGATTGCAGGCGTGTTCTCCGTTAAATTCCTGAATCTGTTTCATCACGTGAATGCTGGCTAAGGTTTTCTGAGCCATTTCATCTGCTACGCGATCTGGAGAGATATTGCCGGTCAATTTCATAAGAAAGGCACCCCGTTTTTCCTCCGAAAATTCTTTAAAATCGGGAGGAAAAATCTCTGGGTGGCTATCGGCAATGGCATTCATTACATGGGTGTGTACCCTTGAATCCTGGCGGATATCCAGATTGGCGAAATACAATCCGAACAATTTTACCTTCGCCATCAGATTGATTACTTCTTCAACAAAAAGCGATTGATGACGGGTTTCTAACACCTCTTTTAAGGTTTGCAGGTCGGAACTGATTTCCTCCGCGGTAAGTGTGCCCTCCTGGGCGGGGAGATTGAGGTGGTCATGGACTTTATTCTCCAACGCAATTACCAATTCTTCGGCCCCTTGGAAGGTAATTCTTCGGCGTAATTTCCTAATATCTTTGTGGTAATTCTTCAAGATGGTTTGTCGCAAACGCTCCGCAACTTTTAGGGTAATTTCAGGAGTCACAAACGGGTTGCCATCTCTATCTCCTCCTGGCCAAAAACCAAGTTCGATTACCTTATTCTCTAGGGACGCTCCTTCAAAAATATTGTTTTCGATATAGTCGTAGATGTTGTAGGCCGCTTCGTAAAAGACATTTTCCAAGTACCAAATCAAGCTTACCGCCTCATCATAAGGGGTAGGTTTGCTTTTTTTGAAAAAAGGGGTTTTCCCTAATTGGGCCAACAAGAGTTTAATCTGCTCCAAGCGATCTTTGGAAATGGCTTTTGCTAAATCGGTTATGATTCCTAGTACCGAGCCTGGATAAAATTGTGTGGGGTGGGCCGTAAGCACGGTGCGAACTTTGAACCGTTCCAGATAGTTTTTTAATTCTTCTTTTTTGTTTCGGTCTACTGCTTCTTCCTTGACATTTCGAAGGGTCCCGCGCCCGTCCATATTATTGATGATGGAGAAGGTGGCTTCTTCAATAGCATCAAAAAGCACCACTTGTCGTTCGATATACTGTATGAATCGAAACAGCAAGTTGATCTGCTCTTTTTCAGAAGGATTGTCCCGATACTGTTTGAAAAACTCCTGAACGATTTCCGTAGGATTTTTATGATTTTCAAAACCCTTCTCACAGACTTCCTGAAATAATGGTAACAATACCCCAGTGCGTGTGATGGCATCGAAGGGTAAGGTCATGAATATACTGTTGTATATCTGATATTTTGAAAGTACGTGCTGTTGAAAGCGTTCTTCCTTGGTATGCCGCATGAATTGATTTTTTAGGGAAACTTAAAGGTAACGAATTCTTTGCAAAGACTTCTTTGGGATTTTACCCCAAGAACAGTGCAGGAACGATAAAATAGGCCAAAAGCATTAAGACGACAATTGCAATTAAGTTGAGGACAATTCCTGTCTTCACCATTTGATGGACTTTAATATGACCACTAGCAAAGACAATGGCATTTGGGGGCGTCGCCATGGGAAGCATAAAGGCACAGCTGGCGGCTAAAGTCACCGGAACCACAATGATATAGAGAGGGGTATTCAATCCTTGGGCAACCCCAGCTACAACGGGCAACATGATGGTAATTAGGGCAACGTTGCTCATCAATTCCGTCATGAAAAGGATGAGGGTAACCAAAACTGCGGTAACCACCCAAAGACTCCAATGTCCTTTACTGCTCATAAAATCCCCTACCATTTGAATGAAGCCTGCTTCTGCCAATCCATCGGCCAAGGCGAGACCGCCGCCAAAAAGCAACAAGATGCCCCATGGCAATCGGGAGGTGGCTTCCCAAGACAGCGAGAACTCCCCTTTCTTTAGGCTGAGGGGCACTGTAAACATGGCCAAGGCGCCAATCATGCTTATAATGGTATCATTGAGTTTTAATCCAGG
>CAZOSF010000074.1:2897-11414 GCA_964582415.1 uncultured Alteromonas sp. | reverse complement strand
TGCATTTTACTGGCCTTCAATAAATTTAACTTTCCCCTAAACTAAATCCGTTGAGAAGTTGTATATTTGCACGCAATTAAATAGTAACTGCTTCCGTCACTTCGGATTAAATTTAATTGCAATGACCGCACACAATCACAAAATTTTAGGAGAAGGACTTACCTACGACGATGTACTCTTGGTACCTGCGTATTCTGATGTACTTCCGAGGGAAGTTTCCATTGCCTCCCGCTTTACCCGTAATATCAGTTTAAATGTTCCTATTGTATCCGCAGCCATGGATACGGTGACGGAAAGTGCTATGGCAATCGCTATGGCCCGAGAAGGAGGAATTGGTGTGCTGCATAAGAACATGACGATCGAACAGCAAGCGGCGGAGGTGCGTAAGGTGAAGCGTGCTGAGAGTGGTATGATTCAAGATCCAGTAACGTTGAAAAAAGATAATACTGTAGGGGATGCCCAAAGCACCATGCGAGAATATAGTATTGGAGGGATTCCCATTGTAGACGACAACAATAAACTGGTAGGTATCGTTACCAACAGAGATTTGCGTTTTGAACGTAACTTCCAGAGAAAGTTGGAAGAGGTAATGACTTCGAAAAATTTAGTAACTACCACGAAAGGAACCTCTTTAAAAGATGCTGAAATCATATTACAGGAAAACAAGATCGAAAAGTTACCTGTGGTATCCGAAGATGGGACCTTATTGGGCTTGATTACTTTCCGGGATATTACTAAGCTTACCCAGAAACCCATGGCCAATAAAGATGCCTACGGTCGGTTAAGGGTGGCTGCTGCCCTTGGTGTTACAGGGGATGTGATGGAACGAGCTGCGGCTTTGGTAAATGCTCAGGTGGATGCGGTTATTATCGATACCGCTCATGGTCATACGAAAGGAGTGGTGTCCGTTTTAAAAGAAGTAAAAGCTAAGTTTCCTGAATTGGATATTGTGGTAGGTAACATTGCTACCGCCGAGGCCGCAAAATATTTGGTAGAGGCAGGCGCAGATGCTGTTAAAGTGGGTATTGGTCCAGGTTCTATCTGTACTACGCGTGTGGTCGCCGGAGTGGGATTCCCACAATTCTCTGCAGTTCTTGAAGTTGCTGCAGCAATCAAAGGTTCCGGTGTCCCTGTTATTGCCGATGGTGGAATTCGTTACACTGGTGATATTCCTAAAGCTATTGCAGCAGGGGCCGATAGCGTTATGCTTGGATCCCTATTAGCGGGAACCAAGGAATCTCCGGGCGAAACCATTATTTATGAAGGTCGAAAGTTCAAATCCTATCGTGGCATGGGTAGTGTGGAAGCTATGAAACAAGGATCCAAAGATCGCTACTTCCAAGACGTCGAAGACGACATCAAAAAATTGGTGCCTGAAGGTATTGTTGGTCGTGTCCCTTACAAAGGTGAATTGATTGAGAGTATGACGCAATTTGTTGGCGGATTAAGAGCGGGAATGGGCTATTGTGGGGCAAAAGATATTGCCACCTTGAAAGAAAATGGTCGATTTGTTAAAATCACCTCTGCTGGAATCCACGAGAGTCACCCGCATAATGTGACGATTACCAAAGAAGCTCCGAATTATTCGAGATAAAAAAAGGCTCCGTTAGGAGCCTTTTTCATTTCAGTTTGCTTTAACTATTCTTCTTGTTTTACCTCGATTCCCATTTCCTTAAGTACAGGTAGGGTAAGGTCGAAACGGTTGTCTACATAGACCACATCATTATTTCTTAACAAAACTTGGGTGTACCCCCCGGCTTGAGCGATTTTCTCCAAAGCGGCACCTACTTTTTGATAAAGCGGTTGCATATACTCTTCTTGCTTAATAAGAATCAACTGATTTCCATTCTGGCGAAATTTTCCAATTTCGTTCTCCATCGCGATCAATGAATCCTGTTTTTGGGTTTTCTGCAGAATGGTTAGTGTGGGTTCTTCTTCTTTGTAAATTGCGATCTGGTCTTCTAACGACTTCATTTTTTTACCGAGTTCGTCCTCCAATCCTTTTCGGTAGTCATCCACCTGTTTTTGAACGCCTTCCAATTCTGGCATTTTGCTTAGAACAAAATCAATATCTATCGTACCCACTTTAGTTTCTTGAGCAAAAGCGGTAATTCCGATAAACAAAAACAATACTTTAAAATATTTCATGGTATTCAATTTTTGGAACGCAAGTATACTTCAATTTTCATTTCTATTCAAAGAATGTTGGTCTTAAAACAGTTAAAGATTAGGATCGTACCATTGTCCTCTATGCGGTTTCAAGCGATTTCTTAAATTTTGAACCAAATTTTCAGGCACCACCAAATAGGCGATATAATGGGTAGGGCTTAGGTGTTCGGTTCCAGTAAATGAATCTTTTATGCCTTCCACAGCCAGAAATTCATCCAGATGAACGGCATGGTGCTTTGCGATAGGGTAGGCATTGGCGCCTCTAAAATCCCAAATCATCTTTACTTTTTTCATGCGTCCTTGGCCACTGAACTTCCCGTTTCAACAAAATTCTTGAAGTCGGTTAGGTACTTCAACGATTGTTTTTTGAATGCCCCCGGCATCAACCAACCCATTAGCTTCATCGCAACACTTTGAAATTGAAATTCACTTTCACTGACCCACTTGGTGGTATTGTTTTCCCAATCAAGAAAATAATTTTTCTGGATGTTATGAACGCCCTTTGTGTCGTAGGTTGCATGAAATTCTTCCGGAAAATTATTGTCTGTTATCGTTTCAATTAACGACATACTGCGCTTTCCCATTGCATAATCCAGCTTCATTTTAGCACCTTTCGAACCTGGGGTGCCCTCTAACAACTCGTAGCCAATGAGACCCTTTTGCCAATGCTTCATATTTTCCGGATTATTCAGAGCCTCAATTACTTGCTCTCTTGGCATATTAATGATAATCTCGGTGGAATATTTCATTCTGAAGAATTTTGTGGAAAGGTACAGAAAATCGGTTACTTTTCAGGGCCAAATACTTTTGTAATCTTCTGTTAAGTCGGCTTGTTTAAGCCTATGTTTTTTTTAATTTTGCGAGGCTTTTAAAAACCCAAAGAACTATGAGACAGTTTTGTGTTGCATTTCTACTTTCATTCATGACTCTTTCCTTGTTTGCTCAGAACAATAAAGAGGTTTTGCTAACCATCGATGGCGAACCGGTATATTCCCAAGAATTCAAACAAGTTTATAAGAAGAACTTGGATTTGGTTCAGGAGGAAGACCAGAAATCTGTAGACAACTACCTAAACATGTTTATCGATTATAAATTGAAGGTAGCGGAAGCCAAAGCACAAGGCTTGGATAAGAAAGATGCTTATCTAAAGGATTTCAGCAAATACGAAGAACAGCTTTCAAGAAACTATCTCTATGAGGAGAATGTTACCAAGGATTTAGTGATGGAAGCTTATTCCAGAGGATTGGAAGAATTGAATGTTTCACACATATTGGTGACTTGTAATTGGGATGCCTTTCCGCAAGATACTTTGGCTGCCTATAACAAGATTAAGGAAATTCGGGAAATGGCACTGACTGGGCAGGATTTCAATCAACTGGCAAAAAGATTTTCCGAAGAACCTGGTGCGAAAGAACGTGAAGGGAAATTGGGATTCTTTAGTGTGTTCGATATGGTCTACCCATTTGAAAGTGTGGCATACGAAACCCCAGTGGGGCAAGTTTCGGAAATCGTGCGTACCCAATTTGGATATCACATTTTAAAAGTACATGAAAGACAACCCAAACTTCCTGAGGTGTCTGTTTCCCATATCATGATTTCCACAAGGGACGATTCTACCGGAATTAAATCACGTGAGCGCATCAATGAAATTTATGCCTTGATCAAGCAAGGAGAATCCTTCGATGATCTAGCCAAACAGTATTCCGACGACAAAAATACCGGTAGAAATGGTGGGAAAATGCGACCTTTTACCAAAGGAGATCTGAAGGCACCTTCATTTGAAGATGCGGCATACAACCTAAAAAGGGCTGGTGATATTTCGGAACCTATCCAAACGCGTTTCGGATTTCACATTATCCGATTGGACAAAAAGCATGATCTGCCTACCTTCGAAGAGAAGAAGGTTGAATTGGAGCGCAGGGTAAAAGACGGTGAAAGAGGGAAAGTGATTACCAGTGCCGTGACCGATAAAATCAAACATAAATTCGGATTCCAGGCCTACCCTTATCAGGATTATTTCCTGAATGTACTTACCGATAGTTTGTTCAAGCGCACCTGGAAATATGAGCCGGTTTCTGGGGATGCCAACCAGAAAATTTTCACAATAGGTGACAGTACTTACTACTACAACGACTTAGGACGTTATATGGAAGGCCGTCAGGGCAAAGTGCGTCCTTACAAGCAAAAACGCACCTTCATGCGTATCTTGTACGACGAATTTGAAACTACTAAAGTGAAATCGTATTTCAGAAATAGTCTAGAAGTTGAAAATCCAGAGTATGCAGGGGTAATTCGTGAATACAGAGAAGGTTTATTGATTTTTGATGTGATGGAGAACAATGTTTGGATGAAGGCCAAACTGGATACACTTGGGCAAAAAGCGTTTTATGAAAAGAACAGGTCGAAGTATCAATGGGGTGATAGAATTGAAGGGGCTATCTTCAGAACAACCAACAGGGCCGAACTCGAAAAAGCAATAGAATTGATCAATAAAGGGACTTCTGTGAAAGATATCAAAGCTACAATGAACACCCTTCAAAATGTAAAAGTTTTGATTACCGAAGGGGTTTTTGAGAAGGGTTCCAAGGATTTGCCAGAGGGATATGAATTAAAATCAGGGGTTTCGCAAATATTTGAAGCCAAAGGTACGTTTACGGTCGTGAAGGCGGATAAGGTATTGCCAGCTGGGCCAAAACCGTTCGAAGATGTTCAGGGAAGGGTGTTGAGTGATTACCAAAATGCCGTGGAAGAAGAATGGATGACCAAACTTCGTGCGAAATACCCCGTCAAGGTTGACAAAAAAGTGTTGAAACAGCTCAAAAAAGAGCTAGGAGCATAGATGTATAAAACAATTTTCATTGTATTAGGAGTACTTTTGTTCGCTTCATGCGAATACCTCAAAAAGGAAGAGACCAGGATTCCTATAGCCCGTGTCAATGACAATTTTTTATACGAAGAGGATTTAACCCAAGTGCTTTCCCAGGTTACTTCACCGGAAGATAGTGCCTTGGTCGTTTCTAATTTTATCAATAGATGGGCGACCCAGCAATTGCTCATCGACCAGGCGAAAATCAATTTACCTGAATCGCAATTACGACAATTCGATAACTTGGTGGAGCAGTATCGAATAGACCTCTACACGGAAGCCTATAAAAGCAGTATCGTTGCGAGTCAGTTGGATTCTACCATTTCCAAGGCCGAGCTCGTTACCTATTATGAGCGGAACAAGGAAAATTTTACACTTAACGATGATCTACTAAAACTTCGATATATCCATGTAGGTGAAAATTTTACCGAACTCAGGTCACTTGAGGAGAAATTCAAGCAGTTCGATTTGGAAGATCAAGAAGCGCTGAACGAACTAAGTCTTAAGTTCATTTCATTTAACCTTAACGACTCGACATGGGTACGTAAGGACGTTCTATTAAAGAATTTACCCATTCTTCAGAGCCAAGATCCACAAATGTTAAAAAAACCTAATTTTGCCCGTCTACAAGACTCATTAGGCATATATTTACTGAAAATTGAAAATGTTCTGGAGAGAAATGATGTAGCACCACTTTCCTATGTGGAACCAACCATCCGCCAAATCATTTTAAACAAGAGAAAACAGGAACTGACGAAGAAATTAGAAAAGGACATTACTAAAGATGCACACAAAAACAAGTCTTTTGAAATTTATACAAAACAAGAATAGTCTTCTTATATTTTTACTGTTCCTAGCTTTGGGAGCCCAAGCCCAGGAAATTGTTATCGACAGCACCAACGTGATCAAGGAGGAAAAGGTGATAAAGGTCAAGGATACCGTGAAGCCATTTACCCGATTTAAAGCAGAAGGAGTTTCCGCTGTGGTTGGTGAATTTGTTGTGTTAGATTCCGATATCGATAAAAGTTACTTGGAATTGCAGCAACAAGGGATTTCCATTGAAGGGGTAACCCGTTGCCAATTGCTCGGTAAATTGATGGAAGATAAGCTCTATGCCCATCACGCCAAAATAGATAGTATTCCCGTATCCGATTCAGACATTACCTCTCGTATCGACCAACAGATTGCCTATATCGTGGAGCAGTTTGGAGGCGATGAGGAAAAGGTGGCGAAGTTCTATAAAAAGAACAGTATTGAAGAATTGCGACAAGAGTTGTTTGAAACCAACAAGATCATTTATCTGGCCAACCAGATGCAACAAAAAGTGGTGGAGGACATTGAGGTAACCCCAGAAGAAGTGCGACAGTTTTTCTTCTCAATACCCGAAGAAGATCGTCCGGTATTCAGTGCGGAAGTGGAGGTTGCACAAATCATAATTGAGCCTGAAATTTCAGAGGAATCAAAACAAGCGGTGATCAATCGCCTCAATGAACTTCGTCGGGATGTGGTTGAAAATGGGGCCAGTTTTGCTACTAAAGCGGTGTTATACTCGAAGGATGGTTCTGCCTCTCGAGGTGGGTTGATCGAAGGTATTAGAAAGAATTCCCCCTATGCTAAAGAATTTAAGGATGTAGCCTTTTCCCTATTGGAAGGAGAAGTAAGTGAACCATTTGAAACCGAATTCGGATATCACATCCTTCAAGTTGATAAAATTCGCGGACAGGAAATTGATGTGCGCCATATCATTCTATTCCCCGAGGTATCCCAGGATGAAATCAATAATGCGCGTCAGAAAATCGATTCGATCCGCGCTGAAATTATCAAGGGTTCCATCAGTTTTTATGATGCTGCAAGGCGATATTCGAATGAAATCGAAACGCGAAACAATGGTGGCCAGTTAGTAAATCCGGTATCCTTGGATACACGGTTCGATTTAACAAAAATGGACCCAACGTTAAGTGCCCAAGTCTATAATCTGGAAGAGGGAGAGCTTTCCCAGGTATTAGTAGATCGTGATTATACAGGAAAAAGCTCTTTCAAGATATTGACTGTCACGAAACGCTACAAGGAACACCCAGCCGAATTTATAAAAGATTACGAGAAAATAAAGGAATTAGCCTTAAAGGAAAAGCAGATTAAAGCCATTTCAGATTGGCAGGATAAGAAGATCGAAGAAACTTATGTAAAGGTGAATGACGATTATAACGACTGCGACTTTACGAATAACTGGCTAAAACAATAAATAGAATTATGTCTGATGTAGCCGCTGTAGAACAACTTGTAGCTAAATACAAGGCTTTACGTTCCGAAATCAAAAAGGTCATCGTGGGCCAGGATGAGGTAGTGGAAGAGGTATTGCTTTCCATCTTTTCTGGAGGTCATGCATTGCTAATCGGCGTACCCGGTTTAGCAAAAACACTTCTGGTGAATACCGTGGCAAAAACATTGGGATTACAATTTAAACGGATTCAATTTACCCCCGATTTAATGCCAAGTGATATACTGGGGTCTGAGATTCTAGATAACAATCGAGAATTTAAATTTATCAAGGGACCGATTTTCGCAAACATCATTTTGGCCGATGAGATCAACCGTACGCCTCCTAAAACCCAAGCTGCTTTATTGGAAGCAATGCAGGAAAGGGCAGTAACGGTTGCAGGACATCACTACAAATTAGATTTACCTTATTTTGTGCTGGCAACCCAAAACCCAATCGAGCAAGAAGGAACCTATCCCTTGCCTGAAGCACAGCTCGACCGTTTTATGTTTGCCATTAATTTAGACTATCCAAGTTTCTCAGAGGAAGTGGAAGTGGTAAAAGCAACCACTGCTGGGGCATCCGCCGAGGTAAATCCGCTATTTAGCGGTGATGAAATCATTCGGTTCCAACAACTTATCCGCCGTATTCCTGTAGCCGACAATGTGGTGGAATATGCCGTCACCATGGTGGGTAAATCCAGACCTAAAAGTGAGGCTGCCACTGCGATGGTTAAAAAATATGTCGATTGGGGAGCTGGACCTAGAGCTTCTCAAAACTTAGTATTGGCTGCGAAAGCTAATGCAGCTCTTAAGGGTAAGTTTTCCCCAGACATTGAAGATATACAAAAGGTGGCTATTCCAGTGCTAAGACATCGTCTTATCAAAAACTATAAGGCCGAAGCGGAAGGGCTCACCATCGAGGAAATCATCAAAGACTTGTTCTAAAGTCAGCTCATTTTTACTATCAATTTGCCTAGGGAATCCTAAGGTACATTCTGAAGGTTTTTACCAAAAAATGATGATTTTATAATTTTCACCCTCATTTTTTGTTTTTGACGTAATATTCTGCACGTAAAACTGATTAATGCTAAAAATAATTCATCAAAAAATCAATAAGATTGAATTATTTTTAATTACGATTGAAAAATTGTAATTTTGCGTCACTTCAAAAACGACGAAATTATGGCATTTGATTTTGATATGATTAAAGAGGTTTATAAGCG
>CAZOSF010000074.1:0-2797 GCA_964582415.1 uncultured Alteromonas sp. | reverse complement strand
GGTACCGATTCCCACACGGTGAATGCCGGAGGATTGGGAATGGTTGCCATTGGAGTAGGAGGTGCCGACGCCGTGGATGTAATGGCAGGAATGGCTTGGGAATTGAAGTTCCCTAAATTGATTGGAGTCCGCCTAACCGGTAAGTTGTCTGGATGGACTGCTCCTAAAGATGTTATCTTGAAAGTGGCCGAAATTCTTACCGTAAAAGGAGGAACTGGAGCTATCGTAGAATATTTTGGGCCAGGGGCTACTTCTATGTCATGTACTGGTAAAGGTACCATCTGTAATATGGGAGCCGAAATTGGCGCTACGACCTCCACTTTCGGATATGACGAATCTATGGAGCGTTACTTGCGCGCTACCGACAGAGCAGATGTTGCCGATGAGGCCAACAAGATTAAGGAATACCTAACTGCCGACCCAGAAGTATATACAAATCCTGAAGCCTATTTCGATCAGGTGATCGATATTAATCTTTCCGAATTGTTGCCTCACCTAAACGGACCTTTCACTCCCGATTTGGCGACTCCTGTAGGTACAATGACAGAAAAGGCAGAAAAGAACGGCTGGCCACTAAAAGTAGAATGGGGACTTATCGGTTCTTGTACAAACTCTTCCTATGAAGATTTGTCGAGAGCTTCTTCTATCGCACAGCAGGCCCTGGATAAAAAGCTAAAGACCAAAGCCGAATTCGGAATCAACCCTGGATCGGAACAGGTGCGCTACACTGCAGAAAGAGATGGAATTTTGGAAATCTTTGAAAAATTGGACGCTACGATATTCACCAACGCCTGTGGACCATGTATCGGACAATGGGCACGTTACGAAGATCCAAAAAATGCACCGAAAAACTCGATTGTCCACTCCTTCAACCGTAACTTTGCCAAGCGCGCCGATGGAAACCCAAACACACATGCTTTCGTAGCCTCCCCTGAATTGACGGCAGCGATTGCCATCGCCGGACGTTTGGATTTCAACCCGCTTACCGATACCCTTATCAATGAAGATGGGGAAGAGGTGAAATTGGACGAGCCAACAGGATGGGAATTGCCACCAAAAGGCTTCGAAGTAAAAGATAACGGATATTTGGCGCCGGTAGCGGATGGAAGTAATGTGGAAGTAATTGTAAAGCCAGACTCTGAACGCCTGCAGCTACTTACTCCATTTAAACCTCTCCAGCCTTCCGACCTTCAAGGAATGAAATTGCTTATCAAAGCCCATGGAAAATGTACTACAGATCACATTTCCATGGCAGGTCCTTGGTTGCGATTCCGTGGTCATTTGGATAATATTGCCAACAATACTTTGATTGGAGCAGTGAATGCCTTTAATATGAAAACCAACTTTGTGAAGAACCAACTTACCGGCGACTACGGTGGGGTTCCAGATACACAAAGGGAATACAAGAAGGCAGGAATCAAAACACTAGTGGTGGGTGACCATAACTATGGGGAAGGTTCTTCAAGAGAGCATGCCGCTATGCAACCGCGTCATTTAGGCGTGGGCGCTGTTTTGGTGAAATCTTTTGCTAGGATTCACGAAACCAACCTGAAAAAGCAGGGTATGTTGGCCTTGACCTTTGCTAATGAAAGCGATTACGACAAAATTCAGGAGGATGATACTTTCAATTTCTTGGATATTGAAAACTTTGCACCCGACACACCATTAAGCATCGAGATTGTTCACAGTGATGGTAGTAAGGAAATCATCAAAGCAAATCACTCGTATAACGACCAGCAAATCGTTTGGTTTAAGGAAGGATCTGCACTCAACTTGATTAAGAAACAAAATGCCTAAATAGAAAAGCCCCGATTTCGGGGCTTTTTTTCATGACTTATTTTTCCTCAGATAAGCGGTGACTTTTTCTATGTCTTCAGCAGCAGTAAGGTCTGGAACGTGTTCCTTTCTTTGCACTACATACAAAGGACTCTTTTGAAATTGAATCATGTTTAGTACTGCCGCCGGAAGTTCTTTTTCATTTCGGATTGGATTTATGGGGCAGGTTACTAAAAAAGGGTAAAGGCTTGCACTTTCAAACTTCCAAATATTCATGCTAACCAATAACTTTCCATTCGGCATTTTATAGCGTTGGACCTCGTCGGGTCTTGGCTTTTCTATAATAGATACTAGGCGCTGATGCCCATCCAATTCCAGCAAAGCGAATGCAGCAATGCGCTCCATGGAAAATTCCAATCCTTCTCGGTCGTACCCTATCAAAGCATTATTATATTTCGATGCCAGCAGGGCTTTGAATGCTTCAACCGAGTAGAGATTGTCACCGTTGCACACCAAAATGGATTCATTTTTCAATTCTGGAAATTGATCCAAACATTGTAAAACGGCATCGGCGGTACCCAACGGTTTTACTCTGCCTTGTGGAATCTTTTGAATAGCGAAGCGGAGTTTAAGATCGCCATAACTTTTCTTTGAAAAATGAGCCTGAAACCCTTCGGAAGCTTCAGGTACCACCAGTACGATATTTTCCATCCCAGCTTCGACGGCATTATCGATGAGAAAATCAATAGCGGGTCGTCCCTCATCACCCACTGGGATGAGTGCTTTACCACTGAAACTGGACGGTATTCCCCCTTTTTCTTCCATAGAGCGCCGCATACGGGAAGAAGCCCCTGCAGCTAATATGATGAGTGTATGTGTTGTAGCATCAGTCATGGCTTCCTTCCGAAACATTAATGGTATAGGCTGCCTTTGCACCTTCAAGAAGGAGCATTTCAATGATTGCATCTTTCCTTTCGGGAGGAGCTATAAGTACTGCACAACCCCCTCCGCCTGAACCTAC
>CAZOSF010000073.1:8619-11434 GCA_964582415.1 uncultured Alteromonas sp. | reverse complement strand
GTTGGGGAAAGCTTGTATTTGGAAAGTTCTTCATTCATGACAAACATCACCGCATAACTATCTTCCTCCGAATCGTAGATACCGATATTTCCAGCATTGATATCACTCCATTGATATACTACATGCCGCTTCCCTTTTGCATCCGAATCGAATATTTCATGCACATACCTCGGGTATTTCTCATTCAACTTGGTATGCAAATCGGCCATATCCTCTGAAAACCATCTAAATTGGGGAGTTATACCTTCGTAGCGAATCCCTGCAATTTGATTGTTTTTAAAATCGTACATAAATGCCAAGTGATCATCGAACCCTTCCTTGATATCACAGTTAATGTCTTCGGCCAATACTTCAAGCACTTTATTTTCGGAAAGGCTATAGGCCAAAAGCCTTCTTCGGTCCGAATTGATGTTAGAAGTGATATAGACCACATCTGGATTGGCACTGAATCCTTCGAATTGAACTGTCGGTTTGAAATAGGCATCCCCACGAACCCCAACACTATAGGAGTCTCCATCGATGTTCACGTAGAATGGAGTGAGTTTTTCTCGTTCTCGATCGAAGGTAAAATATTCAAATCCGTCTTCTTCAAATCGGATGGCCATTCGTATCTGACGCTGACCGTCTAAAATCCACTTGTTGACCTTAAACTTACTTCCATCGATCACCACATAACGTTCGCCCGTAAAGATGTTTACCTCTTTGATGTAGGAATTGAATTCCAGGTCATAGGTTTCTATAAGAATTTGATGCTCCTTTTCGGGAAGCAGACTGAGGAGGGAATTGAATCGTAAGCTACTGAAGTAGGATGTCCACCCAGATTTCTTCGTTCGTACCTCAGACCGCCTGTCTACGATCTCCTTTTTATTGGAACCATCGATGTCGATAGCAAAAATTGCCCCATTCGATTCGTACAATAGTCGGTTAGAGGTAAGCCAATGGATAGACTGTACTTTTTGATGGCCCATGGGGATGCGTTGATGCAGGATATATTCGTCTATGTCCACCACGATAATATCCGTTTCCACATTGTTCTTGATAATATCGGCATAGTATTTCCCATCCGGTGAGATGGAATAGCCGTCCCGATTGGATTCTTTAAAAAGTATTTCCGGGGGGATTTCCGTTTCCAGCAATTCTTGAGCAAAGCTGTTTGCGGAGACAAAAAGAAAAACGGAAAATAGTAAGTAGATAGACTTAAAACGCATCGATTGATAAGGGATTTAAGCAACCAAAGATATCAAATTAGTCAAATTGACAAACGCCTTAGACGATTTTATAATAACGCGTTTATTGTGAGGCTATCTTATGAAGTTATCAAAGTTTTTGCTTCTTCAAGCAAATCGATGAGTACGTCAAATTCCAAATCATTCACGGTGTAATAACGAAGAGACTTTACGGTATTTCGATTTTCGGAAACAAGCTTATCTTGATGGTTTTTGAGTAGAAAACCCTGTGCGAATCCTAGGTCGACATAATGCTTGGTCGTATGCAAATAAACCAAGGGCTTTTTCCCATCAAGATAATAATAAGGAATCCCCCATTTGAAAAGCAATACCGCTTCTGGTACCGCCTGTTCGATAATCACCTGAAGCTGCAACAATATACTGCGAAAGGGCTCTTTGGTGTTGAGAATGGTTTCGGCAGCAGGATTCATTTTTTCGGAATTTATCGGTTAAGATAGCGTTTAGTTTTTTCAAAAAAATTATTTTCGGGGCATGAGCACACAACTTTACCGCCACTTAATAGTAGCATTTCTTACCTTTTTCAATATAACTTGTTCAATTGCACAGACTTCCAAGGATGTCGAATTTGGCACACCAGATCCTGCGGAGATTGGCCCGTACTCCTATCCTAAAGATCCGGAGGCGGCCGCCGTAATTTTATATGAAAAAGGAGAAACTAAAGTAAAGGTAATCGATGACTATCTCTACATGGTAACAGAGGTGCATGTAAAAACTAAGGTGTTGAATGCGAAGGAATATGGGGATGCCGCTGTAGAAATCTATTATAGTCCCGAAGGGAGAGGCCAAGAAATTAGTCATATCAGTGCCGTAACGCACAACGGTGCACTAAAACAGTACGTGAGCAAAGGTTCTTACTATTCAAAAGATGTGGGTAATGGTTGGAAAAGCCTCAGTTTTACCTTTCCAGATTTAAAGGACCAAAGTTTATTGGAATACACCTATACCATAAGAGGTCGTATTTTATATAGCTTCGATTGGGATTTCCAAGAGAAGTACCCAAAACTATACAGTGAATACATTACGGAAATTCCCGGGAATTATGTGTACCGCATTGGTTTTCGTGGTTTCTTAAAATTAGATACTCACGATCAATACATCAAAAAGAGCTGTTTTTCGATAGATGGTTTCGGAAAAGCGGCCGATTGCTATTACAATCGGTACGTGATGAAGGACATTCCTGCCTTCAAAGTAGAGGAATACATGCTTTCCAAGGAGAACTATACTTCCCAACTGCGATACGAAATGAAGGAGGCGATGAGTTTGAGGGGAGAAAAGGAATTTTATACCAAGCGATGGGAAGATGTTGATGATGAAATCCGTTATTCCGATGAAATTGGGCGGCAATTAAATAACAACAATTATTTCCGTAAGCACCTCCCCGAAGAGCTTTTTACCATTGCTGACCCATTGGAACGAGCAAAGGCCATTTATTATGCCATTCAAAAGCACTTTACATGGAACGAACAAGACCATGGAGATAATGATGTGCGGGAAGCCTTTGAAAGAGGGACAGGAAATAGTGCCGAAATCAATTTATCGCTTATCAATGCCTTACAAGAGGCCGAATT
>CAZOSF010000073.1:6083-8519 GCA_964582415.1 uncultured Alteromonas sp. | reverse complement strand
CAAGAAATCAACTCTGGGTATTTTAGTCAGGAAATACGAGAATATATCTCAGAGAATACGGAAGACGATTATTTAGAAAGCAAAGGTTCGAATCTGGAAATAGATAATTATTCCGTTGAAAACGAAAACGACTTGGAACAACCCTTCAAGGAACACTATACCATTGAAAGGGAATTTGTCTCTATGAGTGGTCAGGAGCCGAATAGTGTTTCAGGAAAACAAGAATATTACGTAAACCCTTTCTTCTTGCTTCGTCATCTAACTGAGAATCCTTTCGAACTGGAGGAACGCGAATATCCTGTCGATTTTGGTTATCCGATGAATATTACCTATTTGATGGCATTGGAATTGGAACCTGAGTACAATGTGAAATTTGTACCTGAAAACAGAACCTTAAAATTACCTGAAAATTTAGGAAGTTGTCAGGTGATGTATCACGCCACGGGAAATACCGTTAGTGTGCGTTTGCAACTACGTCAAAACAGGGCGCACCTCACCTCGGAGTATTATCCATCCATTAAGGAGTTTTACAAGGAAGTCGTTACTGCGATTACCAAGGATGTGATCGTATTGGTAAAGTCCTAGGAGCCCTTCACATAATCCTCCAAATACGCAAATCGCTCGGTAAGTTTTCCTTCTGAAGTGGTCATTTTTGCACGAGCTAAAATACCATCAGCATCACTGTTGAAAAAGGCCGGGAGTACATATTTGGAAAACATTCTTCCAAATCCTTCACTGGCATCCCGTGGCAGTTCACAAGGCAAATTATCCACTGCCATGACCGCAATCGAATGAGGAGTGCCCACCGGAACTTCCGATTCTGTCGCAGGATCGTAGGCATAAAAGGGATCGGCAATAGTAGAAGAACGAATTGTGGAGGCGACAGGCCCATCGACATCGCAGGAAATATCGGCGATGATACCGATTTTGAACTCTGGTTTTTTTGCATCTTCCCGGGTGAAAAGGTAGGGGGCGCCGCTGCCATAAAAATGTCCTGCAATGAATATATCACTAACACGGGCATATTTCATAAAGTCACTTTCATAACCAGAGGGATCTTTATAAAACTCAAATTTGTCCACCGGTTTCCCATCCTTTCGTCGGTTATACTCCGTGACGTCAATCAGACAATACACCGGTTCATTGAAAGATTGGTTCAAATAGGCTTCGTCCTGTACCTCGCGTATCCCAAGGTGATCCAAAATCTCTTTGGCACCTCGAGCCACCTTGCCTGTACCCGATAGAATGATTTTAAGATGCGTGGGAAGCGTGATGGTATCCAAGGCCTCCTTCATGTGTGCTAAATCATGAAGTTTTTCTGCTTTGGGTAAGTTAAAAAGAGTATCGCGCTCACCCAATAAGCGAAATCCATTATAAGCCCCCACAAGGCCGGCATAGTGGCCGAAACCAATCAGGCGATGGCCTTCTTCATTTACAATGGTTTCATGGTCGTACAATTCGATTTTTTTCTCAAGGATGGCTTGCAGCAACTTTCTGTTATAGGGTTGCTTTTTAATAGTATGACTGAAAAAGAAGTACTTTTTGTTTGGAATAAGGGCATCAACAGGGACCTCCTTTACCCCTAACATCACATCTGCCGAGGAAACATCCTCGGTTACTTCGCAACCCCATTTTCGATACGTATCATCTCGAAAAATCCGAATGTCGGAAGCTTCCACGATAATTTTCGCTTCGGGAAAGGAATTCATGACTTCTTGGCATTTTTTTGGAGAAAAAACGACCCTTCTGTCGGGTGGTGTTTTGCGTTCTTTGATGAGGGCAAAGGTAATTGACATTTGGAATGCTTTTTGTGATATCAATAGGGACTGCAAAGATAGGTTTTTAATGTATCTTTGCCACCCGAAAGTTCTTTGAATATTTAATGGGGCCGACTGGTTTTGACAGCGGGTTTCATTGTACGGTAAGCATGTCGAGCGCTGGGATATAGCTCGTAAATCTCATGTTTCAACCTTTTTTAAACGGCGAGAATAACTACGCCCTAGCTGCATAATCCGAATCATAGTAGGATAGTGCCTCGGCCCGCAAGGCGGGCAAGCAGGAAGTCACTCGAAGGCCTTGGTTTACGGCGTTCGATTTAGTGGCTTCGTAAAAGTAAACCTAGCAGGTATAGGGCCTTGATGTATCTGTGAAACTCGATCGGGGATAAGCTGTGCGCAGGTTGTTTTCTACCAGCAATCGGACGAAAAACCAAAAGAAAACTAAGCATGTAGAAAGTCGTGCAACGGCACGTTTGGACGGGAGTTCGAATCTCCCCGGCTCCACGACACTCAAGAAACCATACCGCTAGGTATGGTTTTTTCATTTTACGAAAAAAGCCAAGCTTGCTTGAGATTTTGAAGTAAAATGGAAAATTAAGCTGCGATAGCAGGTTGGTTTCTTATTTGCAACATTGGTTAGGGGTGATATGCAATCTCC
>CAZOSF010000073.1:0-5983 GCA_964582415.1 uncultured Alteromonas sp. | reverse complement strand
GATAGCAGGTTGGTTTCTTATTTGCAACATTGGTTAGGGGTGATATGCAATCTCCACGACACTCAAGAAACCATACCGCTAGGTATGGTTTTTTCATTTTACGAAAAAAGCCAAGCTTGCTTGAGATTTTGAAGTAAAATGGAAAATTAAGCTGCGATAGCAAATTGATTTCTCATTTGCAACAAGGGAACCATTGGAGAAAACCGAAGGTGATCTCCCACTTGTGGATAAGTGACGTAAGGACAAAAGACAAATGACCGGCTTCGTCGAAGATTAAAAGAGGAAGAAGTAATCCCAAGCGCAGGATTCGCGCGGTAACAGGGGAAAATTGTTAGAATAGGTCTCGACTGAGCCTGTCTCGAGCGCAGTCGAGAGGCTCGACCTGACATTGTTACTCACCTCCCGTAACCTTCAACTTTCAACTTTCAACTATCACTTCTTTTCGTATCTTTCAGAAAACCGAAAGAATGAAACCAATCAAAAAGGAAGAAATCAAGCAGGAAGTATTCGATTTGTACGATGATTACGCTCATAACCGAATCGACCGAAGACGATTTATCGAAAAGCTTTCACTTTATGCGGTGGGGGGTATTACAGTAAGTTCCCTTTTAAGTTTTATTTCACCAGATTACCTCAACACCATTTTGGTTCCAGAAGAGGATCCTCGCCTAGAGGTAAAAACCATACAATACGACTCCCCAAAAGGAGGAGGAACCATTAGTGGCCAATTGGCCAAACCGATGAATCCCTCTGGTAAATTACCCGGAATTGTGGTGGTGCATGAAAATCGTGGACTGAATCCCTACATCGCCGATGTGGGTCGTAGGGCCGCTATAGATGGTTTTATTTCCCTGGCTCCCGATGCATTGAGTCCGCTGGGCGGATACCCAGGCAATGATGATGATGGTAGAGCTTTACAACGACAGCGGGATTCCAACGAAATGTTGGAAGATTTTATTGCTGCCTTTGAATTTCTTAGACAGCATCCCGATTGCTCAGGAAAAGTAGGAGTGGTAGGGTTTTGCTTTGGTGGTTGGATTTCCAATATGATGGCAGTTCGACTTCCCGACCTCGGGGCTGCTGTCCCCTTTTATGGCAGACAGCCTTCGGCGGAAGAAACCGCAAAAATCAAGGCCCCATTATTGATTCATTATGCCGAATTGGATAAAAGGGTCAATGAAGGATGGCCAGACTATGAAAGTGCCTTGAAAGCGAATAACATCTCCTATGAAATGCATATGTATCCTGGAGTAAATCATGGATTCCATAACAATACCACACCTCGATACGATGAGGCAGCAGCTCAGTTGGCCTGGTCGCGAACCATGGCTTTTTTCAATAACTATCTGAAATAAAAACAGGAAGCTAGTTGACGGTTTCCAAACCGCTTTCTTCCCAATTGTCGATACCCCCTTGTAGGTCGTATACTTTAGTAAAGCCCATTTCTTTTAAGATTTGAGCGGCTTGGGCGCTTTCACCCCCACCTTTACAGTAGACATAAACCGGTTTGTTTTTATCCAAACCAACGACCTTTTCTTGAAAGTCTTTGCTGCTTACACAAATGTTTTGCGCATCTTTTAGGTGACGGACAGAATATTCGGCTTCAGTACGAACATCCACCAACTGGATATCGTTTTCTTCACCTCCGTATACAGCTTCATAGACTTGCTCTGGAGATACCATCTGAATCTCACCCCCTCCGGTATCACACCCTACAAGCAGAAGGAAGATTGACAGAATGGTGAGCGACTTTTTCATGAACATAAAATTAGACAAGTTCTCCTTGCCAATCAAGTATTCCGCCGAGTAAATTATAGGTGTTTGGCAAACCCATGGCATTCATTACCATACATGCTTGGGCACTACGCGCTCCCGAACGACAATACACATAGTAGTGTTTTGAAGGATCCAATTGCTTTACTTTTTCAATGAATTGGGAAGAATATTGGATATTCATCTGAATGGCATTCGGAATTTTTCCTTGCATCAACTCCATGTCGGTCCGCACATCAATCACCACTGCGTCTTCATTGTCGGCAACTTGTTTCGCCCATTCCTTTTGAGAAAGTTCCTGCATCTTGGTAAAATTTTCTGCAAAATTAATCAAATACACCCATTGAAGACATAAAAAAACCCAAAACGTTGCAAACATTTTGGGTTGAAGAGATGGATTGAACTTTTACACCTTCACACCGCACCCTATGGCTTTTGTTTCGGTAACGGTAATTTCTTTACCGGCCAGTAATTCATAAATGGCATTGGCAAGAAACCGCTCCTTTACTTCGGAGGCATTTCTTACGTTATCGTCGATAGCACCAATGTATTTTACAATCAATTTGCCCTGTTCTTTGTTCAGCAAATAAACATGCGGTGTTTTCTTGGCGCCGTATGTCGCATAAATCTGATGGGAGTCGTCATATAAGTAGGGGAATGTGAATCCCTTTTCGGCGGCTTTCTCCTGCATCTTTTCAAAAGTATCGGCCGGCTGCACCTCGGGGTTATTCGGATTTATGGCAATCACTGGATAGCCTTTCCCTTTAAATTCTTTATCCAATGCAATGATTCGGTCTTCACTGGCAACCGCATACGGACAGGTATTACAAGTGAAAATGACGATAAATCCCTTCGCGTTTTTATAATCCGCGAGGGAAACCATTTTACCATCTACATTTTTCAAACTGAAATCGGAAGCGGTATCCCCCACTTTATATCCCTCAGACAAAGGAGAATCATTCAAAAAGCTGGTCAGGGTCGCCCACCCCACAAAAAGCACAAGGCTTGCGTAAAGAATCTTTTTCATACTTATTTATTTAGTAGTGGTTGAACTTGATTTTTTAAACTTTCATAAGTAAAGGACTGCTCATAAAAGTAGCGCTGTCCTTCGCTAATAATGAGCGTAGCGGGAATGGCGCCACTCCATTGGTTACTCACTTTCGGAATCCATGTATTGGCATCGGGGTCTTCCAGCAATACCACCTCACTCTGCAGATTATTTTTTTCTATAAAAGGAAGTACGGCTTTTTCTACATGCTCTGGAAAATCGAGGCTCACCAAAACGACTTCCACACCCTTATCCTTAAATTCAGCCCCTAACTGCTCAAAGGCTGGCAATTCCTTTACACAAGGTTTACACCAAGTTGCCCAAAAATTGAGCACTAATACATTTTCTCTTTTCCTATTGATATATCCGTCTTCTAAATCCTCAAACGAGAGCAACGGAATCGAATGATCCATTTCTGCCGAATCGATTTTCGACTGCCCTGTGGTCTTCTCATGGGATTCGTTCAGATTGGAACTTCCCTGTCCACAACTCATGAGCCATACAAAAATCGATAAATAAAGGTACGCTACTTTCACATTTTAAATCTAAGAATTGCCTATGAGGATGGGAAGTGATTTAACTTTTGCTTAGGAAATGCAAACTGCTTCAATAATAAAATTTTGTTAAGAGCTTGTTGAATGAAAATTTTTATATACATTTGTACATACAATTATTGTTCATACAAACATGAAGATAGAACAAGCCATAAAAAATAGTAGTCCGCTAAGCCCAGGAGCCAAAACAGTGATAAATCTGATGTATACCGCTCGCTATGTGGAAGAATTTGGTGCCAAGGTCATGAAAGACAATGACCTGACCTTACAACAATTCAACGTGCTTAGAATTCTTCGCGGTCAAAAGGGGAAACCTGCCAACCTTTCCACCATTCAGGAAAGAATGATCGACAAAAGCAGTAATACTACCCGTCTTATTGACAAACTGATCCAAAAAAACTTGGTAGATCGAAGGGTTTGCGAAAAAAATAGAAGAAAAATTGAAGTTTTTATTACCGAAGAGGGTCTGAAGAAGTTGGAAACCATGGACCCTTTGGTAGAAAAAAACAACAAAAATATTGTGGAGGTTTTATCCACCGCTGAAATAGAAAAATTAAATGCCTTATTAGACAAATTGAGACAATAACTTAAATTAAAATTCACACACTATGAAAAAGACAACAAAAAATGCACTTATCTTGGCGATTGCCACTGCAAGCAGCGCCTTTACCAATCCAACTACCGACAAAGTGGAAGTAAAATCCAGCACCGTGACTTGGGTAGGTAAAAAAATCACCGGCAAACACCACGGAACTATTGAACTGAAAGAAGGTCATCTTTTAATGGACGGTGATGAAATCATCGGGGGTCAGTTTGTGATGGACATGACAACCATCGAAGTTACCGATCTAACCGGTGAAATGAAAGGAAAACTAGAAGGACACTTGAACTCCGACGATTTCTTCGGAAGTAACAACTTCCCAACTTCCACTCTTGTGATTAAAAAAGCAAACAAGAAAGGAAACCAATACGAAGTTACAGGTGAAATTACCATCAAAGGAATTACCGAGCCGATTAGTTTCCTTTTGACTAAAGCTGGAAACAGCGCCAATGCCAAACTGAAAATCGATCGTACCAAATTCGGTATTCGTTATGGTTCTGGTAGCTTCTTCGATAATTTAGGAGACAATACCATCCACGATAACTTCGAATTGGAGGTGAACCTAAATTTTTAATCCAATAGTTGGTCATTTTAAAATTTCATTTCTATATTTGAATCGATGAAATTAAAAAACCAACATACTTGGTGGTGGAATAAATTACGAGCAACAGTCGTGAGCTAGACCATCTTGTATGTACCTAATACAAAAAGCCTGTCAGTCACGACAGGCTTTTTTAGTTTGTACAATGAAGAAATTTACCTTAACCACCTATTCAAAGAAGCTATTGGCAGATACGCTAACGCCGGTTTCCATCTACCTTCGTTTGCGGGATAAGTACCCAAACAGCCTCTTGTTGGAAAGTAGCGACTATCACACCAGTGATAACAGTTTTAGTTTTATATGCTGCAATCCAATTGCCTCCATTGAAGTAAAACAGAACCGCATTGTAAAAACCTATCCGGATGGTTCTGTGGAACACACACAAATCACCGAAGGGGTGAATGTTCCTTTGGAACTGCACAATTTTAGCACCGCCTTTGAAACAGAGGACGGAACCCCCTATAAATTCATCAACAAAGGACTCTTTGGATATATGTCCTACGATATGGTTCGTTATTTCGAGCAGTTGCAGCTTCAGAAGAAAGAAGGCCATCTGAACATTCCAGATGCTTATTATGCGGTCTATCAAAACATAATAGCAATCAACCATTTCAACAACGAGGCGTATCTGTTTGCCCATTGTTTCGGAACAGGATCCAATCTGGATGAAATTGAACGCTTCCTAAATACAAAGACCTTTGCCGAATATCCTTTTCAGAAAAAAGGTGCCCTGCATTCCGAGATGGCCGATGACGAATTTAAAGAACTCGTGACTACCTGCAAACAGCATTGTGCCCGAGGCGATGTTTTTCAGATTGTCCCAAGCAAACGCTTCCAACAACAATTTACAGGGGATGAGTTCAATGTATATCGCGCCTTACGCAGTGTTAACCCCTCCCCTTACCTCTTTTATTTCGATTATGGAAGTTTTAAAATTTTTGGAAGCTCTCCCGAAGCCCAGCTGATAGTTAAAGAAGGAATGGCCGAAATCCACCCAATCGCAGGCACCTTTAAAAGAACTGGCAATGATGAACAAGATGCAGCTTTGGCCAAAGCCCTGGCCGAAGATCCTAAAGAAAATAGCGAGCATGTGATGTTGGTTGACTTAGCCCGAAATGACCTGAGTCGGCATGGCAGTGAGGTAAAGGTGGATACCTATAAGGAAGTACAGTTTTTTTCCCATGTCATTCATCTGGTCAGTAAGGTAACGGCTAAGGTACATAAGGGGCTTTCTACCCTTCAAATAGTAGCCGACACCTTTCCAGCGGGTACGCTAAGCGGGGCTCCAAAACACAAGGCAATGCAACTTTTAGAACAATACGAACCTATCAATAGGGACTTTTATGGTGGTGCTATCGGATTTATGGATTTTCAGGGAAATTTCAATCATGCCATTATCATTCGAT
>CAZOSF010000072.1:4748-11445 GCA_964582415.1 uncultured Alteromonas sp. | reverse complement strand
ATTGTTGGGATTATTGGTCCGAATGGGGCTGGTAAAACCACCATTTTCAAAATGATTATGGGGGAAATAGCACCCGATAAAGGTACCTTCGAAGTAGGGGATACCGCCAAAATTGCCTATGTAGATCAAACGCATTCCAATATTGACCCTGAAAAAACCATATGGCAAAACTTCAGTGATGGTCAGGAATTGATCATGATGGGGGGGCGCCAAGTAAATTCTAGGGCCTACTTAAGTCGATTCAATTTTTCGGGTAGTGAGCAGAATAAAAAGGTATCCATGCTTTCCGGTGGGGAGCGCAACCGCTTGCATTTAGCGATGACCCTAAAAGAAGAAGGCAACGTGCTTTTACTGGATGAGCCTACGAACGATTTGGATGTTAACACCCTTCGGGCCTTGGAAGAAGGCTTGGAAAACTTTGCAGGTTGTGCGGTGATTATTAGTCACGACCGATGGTTCCTAGACCGTATATGTACGCACATACTTTCGTTTGAAGGAGATAGCCAAGTGTACTTCTTCGAAGGTGGATTTAGCGATTACGAAGAGAATAAAAAGAAACGTTTGGGTGGGGATATTCTTCCAAAAAGAATAAAGTATAAGAAGCTGATTAGATAGTGAACCTTGAGCGGTGAGTCGTGAACCGACAACCGAGAACTGACAACCGAGAACTGACAACCGAGAACCGACAACTGAGAACAGGGAACCAACAACTGATCAACATAAAGGCCATCGCATTCGATGCCGACGATACCCTATGGGTAAACGAACCGCTTTTTCGCGAAACCGAAGTTCGTTTTTGTGAATTGTTGTCGGAGTATATGGATGCAGCTACCTGTAACCGACTACTCTTTGAAGTGGAAATGCGAAACTTGCCGCTCTATGGTTACGGAATAAAACCATTTACCTTATCACTTATAGAAGCGGCCATTGAATTTTCAGAAGGGAAACTGCCTATTACCGTGATAAAGGATATTCTTGCTTTAGGAAAGGAAATGTTGCATGCCCCCGTTGAATTGATTGATGGAATTGAAGAAACCTTAAAAGGCCTATGGGGAAAATACCGATTGGTGATGGCAACCAAAGGCGATTTGTTGGATCAACAGCGAAAACTTATCAAATCGGGATTGGATCCTTATTTTCACCACATTGAAATAGTTTCAGATAAAACACCCAGAGAATACAGGAAATTGGTAAAACATTTGGATGTGCATCCGGATGAATTCTTGATGGTGGGAAACAGTGTAAAAAGTGATATTTTACCTGTACTGGAGATTGGAGCACATGCTTTTCATATCCCGTTCCACACTACTTGGGAACATGAAATGGTGAAGGAGCCTGTAGACCATCCTAAATTTCGTTTGCTGGAGCAGGCCACCGATATGCTCGACCTACTGGTATAACACCAAGTTTAACATTCTATTTGCAGTTATTTTAGAAGGCTCCGTTGTCCTTGCTCATCAAATAACGTATTTTAGCCGACCAAGAGTAAATTCAATGAAAAAAATCGTTTTCACCCTACTGTTTTGCCTATTCAGTGCCTTGTCATTCGGGCAAATGCAAACCAATTTCAATTACCTAGATGTATTCCAGTTGGAATACGCGAATAACCCAAAAGTTTCTCCGGATGGAAAGCTTGTCGTCTACGAACGAAATGGCTTTGATATAATGGAGGACCAGGCAACCAATTCATTGTGGCTTCTTAGCACTGATGGTACTAAAACACATCGTAAACTAACTTCGCTCGAGCAGAATGAAAAAGGGGCTGTCTGGAGCCCCGATGGGAGTCGATTGGCATTTGTAAGCAAAGGGAATGATGGCAATGAAATTTATCTGTATTGGACGGCAACAGGAAATGTTGCACGGTTAACCCAACTGCCCAACAGTCCTTCTAATTTAACCTGGTCTCCCAATGGAGAATACATTGCCTTCACCATGAAGGTGGATGAAAAGGCACCAGTACTTGCTAAAATGCCCGAAAAACCGGAAGGTGCAAAATGGGCAAAAGCGCCAAGAATTACAGATCGTCTAAAACATGAAAGCGATGGTAGTGGATATATAAAGCCTGGAAATACTCATATTTTTATCATTCCATCATTTGGGGGTAGTCCAAGACAACTTACCTACGGCCCCTTTAACCATATCGGACCACTTTGCTGGGATAACAAAGGCCAGAAAGTCTATTTTTCAGGAAATAGAAACCCAGACTGGGAATACGATTTCAGAAATAGTGAAATCTACTCTATTAACCGATTAACAGGCTTATTTGAAACCTTGACCAACCGCCCTGGTCCAGATACGAATCCGATGGTTTCTCCCGATGGGACTCAGATTGCTTATTTAGGCTATGAAGATAAAGTTCAGGCATACCAAGTCACCGATTTGCAAGTCATGGATTTGAAGGGGGGAAATAAAGAAGTAATCAGTTCCAAACTGGATCGAGATATAGTGGAAGCTGCTTGGGCTCCCGACGGAAAAGGGTTCTATATTATTTATAAGGATTGGGGGTTGAATAAAATTGGATACCTTTCACTTAATGGCAAGCTTACCGAACTGGTTGCAGATGTCGGTGGAACTACTCTTGGAAGACCGTATTCCAGTGGCACTTTCGATATTGGAAAAACAGGTGCTATTGCGTATACGCGTTCCTTTCCCGATAGACCCGCCGATGTGGCTTTCATGGCAACCAAGAATGAAAAGCCAATTAATCTTACCCAATTGAACAAAGACCTGCTGGAATATAAGATTTTGGCACCTGTAAATGAAATTCGTTATAAATCCTCGGTAGATGGCCGTGAACTACAGGGCTGGTTGGTATATCCGCCCAATTACGATAAGCGTAAAAAATACCCCCTTATCGTTGAAAATCATGGAGGGCCAATTCTCAATTATGGACCCTATTTTTCAGCAGAAATGCAATTATATGCCGCAGCAGGCTATTTTGTTTTCTACCCAAATCCACGTGGAAGTACCAGTTATGGTGAAGAGTTCGGAAATTTACTCTACAATAACTATCCCGGGGAAGATTATAACGATGTAATGGACGGGGTAGAAGAGGTGTTGAAGATCAAAAAGATAAATGCCGATCGGATGTATGTTACCGGTGGAAGTGCTGGGGGGATTATGACAGCTTGGATTATTGGGAACACCAATCGATTCAAAGCAGCTGTAGTGGCAAAACCTGTTATGAATTGGATTAGTAAGACCTTAACGGCGGATAACTACTACGGGTATGCGAATTCACGATACCCTGGACAACCTTGGGAAAACTTTGAAAATTACTGGAAGTTTTCGCCTATTTCCTTAGTGGGTAATGTGGAAACCCCAACCATGGTGATGGTGGGTATGGACGATTTGCGAACGCCGCCCAGTGAAGCCAAGCAGTTATACCATGCCTTGAAACTTAGAAAGATAGAAACGGTTTTGGTTGAAATACCAGAAGCTTCCCACGGGATCGCCAATCGCCCTAGTAATCTAATTACTAAAGTAGCTCATATTATTGCGTGGTTTGACCAACATGGGGGAGATACCATCCTGGGCGAGGACTCCGAATAGTTTAAAAATGCTTAAAACAAAAATGACAGCTTTTGGCTGTCATTTTTTTTAATCGAATCACAATGTTGACATTTTTAATAACCTAGTAAAATGTAAACCCATTTGTCAACAGTAGCAGATTTGATAACAACCACCCCCATGGACCCCGTTTTTAATAACTCCCCAATTACTTCTTTTTTAAAGCCCACGGGAAGTGGTTTGTTGATTCAAAAATGGGGTGGAAAAACGGGGTGTGCAAGGGAAGGGATTTTGCATTTATGAATTGGGAAAGTTCATTTATGAAAACTTCATTCGATTCATTTCTTTTCATAATGCCATGCTTTTAAGAATCAGTGATTTATGGGAAGCTGTTTCAAAACCCCTATAAATGCTTAGCGCAACGACAATTTAAAAATTGAGAATCTGAAATTTATGAATAGGGAAGCACCATGAGTCAAAACCGATCAAGAGAAACTCTTTTTTAATCTTTAATGCAACTATTCCGTCATTTCTAGGTTGGTAAAAAATAGTTTTTGAAGTATCCATGCAAGAACAACCACGGAAATACAACCCACGAAATTCAACCAGAGGTAAGGAAGGTTGATGATTTCGTATTTATCCATAAAATATAGGGCGATCACCAAGAGTTGGTTGAAAATGGCCGCAACAAATACAGGTGTTGCCTTGAACCCTTTTCCAAAGAAAGCCAGTAGAAATACCCCCAATATATTTCCATAGAAAATGGAACCGATGATGTTAACCAACTGTATCAAATTATCGAATAAGTTGGCCGTACAGGCCACGATTATTGCAATTACCCCCCATAATAGGGTAAACCATCTAGAAGCGGCTACATAGTGCCGTTCGCTTTGGCCGGGTGAATTCCTTCTGTATAAATCGATGGTCGTAGTCGACCCTAGGGCATTTAATTCACTCGCAGTTGAAGACATGGCGGCGCTCAAAATAACCGCCAACAACAAACCTATAAGACCCTTTGGAAGCTGAGTCAGAATAAAATGTATAAAGACGTAATCCTTATCGTTGGTTTCTGCCTGGGGATTGGCCTTTTTTATTAACTCCCTTGACGTTTCCCGTAAGTTGTTTTCTTCGGCATTTAACCCTTGTATTTCTTCAGAGAGTGCTACTTTCACTTCCTCTGAATCGGTCCTAGCGTAATCCAACTGCAAATTGCGGATACGGTATTGCAGTTCTTCTTTTTGATCCTCCAAAGCATAATATTCTTCGGCATATTCCGACTGCTTTACATCTTTTACGGCAGAAGGATTGAAATTCAATGGGGAACCATTAAATTGATAAAATACAAAAACCATAACGCCTATAAGAAGAATGAAAAACTGCATTGGGACCTTCAAAAAGCCATTCATGATGAGCCCCATCTGGCTCTGGCGCACATCTCGACCCGACAAATAACGCTGTACTTGGCTCTGATCGGTTCCAAAGTAGGAGAGGGCCAAGAAGCTCCCCCCGATAATACCGCTCCAAAAGGTATAGCGGTTTTCGAAACTGAAAGAGAAATCCAAAATATCCATTTTACCATTCGACCCAGCAATATCAAGTGCTTTGGTAAAACTTATATCAAGTGGAAGGAAATTGATAATGATTAGAAAGGCCAAAAACATACCTCCAAAAATCACGGCCATTTGTTGTTTCTGGGTAATGCTCACCGCCTTGGTACCCCCACTTACCGTGTAGATGATGACCAAAATTCCAATTAGGATGTTTAAATAAAACAGATTCCATCCCAATACCGCTGAGAGGATAATCGATGGTGCATAAATTGTAATTCCTGCCGCTAGACCTCGTTGAATGAGAAAAAATAATGCGGTAATGGTTCTGGTTTTTAAGTCGAAACGACTTTCTAAATATTCATAGGCAGTAAATACTTGAAGCTTATGGTAAAGGGGAATGAACACCATACTGATTACCACCATGGCAATAGGCAATCCGAAATAGAACTGAACGAATCCCATACCATCATGAAATGCCTGTCCGGGCGTGGAGAGAAAGGTAATCGCACTGGCTTGTGTTGCCATCACACTTAGTCCGATCGTCCACCAATGGGCTTGGTTGCCTCCTTTTAAATAATCAATGACATCTTTGCTTCCTCTAGATTTATAAGTCCCATAGAGGACAATAAAGACCAAGGTGCTGATAAGTACCAACCAATCGATGCTCGTCATAACTAGGTGAAGCTTAACATAAGAAGGTAAAACAATAGAATATACAAGATGTTCATTAAAAGAACCCAAGTATATCGTCGTTTCCATGTAAATCGGACCGACTCAGTTTTTTGTGAGGTTTCGGAGGTGTTCATCTTAATTGCCTAAAGATAACAAATTGGCGAATAAACGATAGGCGCCCGCTACACCTGCTGGCAATTCCCTGAAAAAGCTTAAGCCCGTGTAAACATAATGTCCCTTTCCATAGGTCGCGACTAATAAAGCTCCCTTTTTTTCCGATTCACCACTATCATGCATTTCCAGGATGGGAGTAAAATGCTCATCCCATTCATCGGGGAAATAAAGTCCGCGCTCTTGGACCCATCCGTCAAAATCTTTCGAATCAATCTTATTTGGATAATTCAATACAGGGTGATCTTTAGTCAAAAGTGTTACCCCTGAAAGTTCATCCGTTACACGGTCTCTTGATAATTTCAATGGATATGGCGCAATATCCTCCGTTTGCAATCCTCTTGAGGTGTTGTATTGCACGATCACGGTTCCTCCCTCTTTCACGTACGCATTTAAAACTTCCTGTTTGAAGGCCAATTCAGGAAGGGTGTTATAGGCTCGAATCCCAATAACAATGGCGTCAAATGCTTTCAGTTTTTCGATATCCATGGTGGAAGGATCTAAAAATTGCACCTTATATCCGATTTGTTCCAGGCTTTCAGGAACGGCATCACCCGCACCCACAATATAACCGATAGTATTTCCTCTTTTTTCAATAGGAATACGCACTACCTTAGATTCGGAAGGGAGTAAAATGCTTTGATAGGGAATATGATCATAATCGATGACCACCAACTCCTTATCCCCAAAATAATCGCCAATATGCAACAAAGGCTTTATGTATCCCTCACTCTGTTCTTTGGTGGGGGTAACGGTAAATTCGAAAGTTTGGGTTTGCCCCATTTTGTCGATGG
>CAZOSF010000072.1:0-4648 GCA_964582415.1 uncultured Alteromonas sp. | reverse complement strand
GGTTCTTTTAACCAATACGGGGTTGAAGCTGTTGTTGCACTGAAGGTATATTCCACACTCAATTGCTTGTAGGGCTGATTAAATGAAAGGGGAGTCGCTTGTAGCGTTGCTGGGAACGCTATCACAGGCGATTCAATTGAATTTACTTTCATGGGTACGGCTGAACGATTAATAACCTCCGTAGTTACATTCACATCTCCTTTCGGAGCCACTGATTGTCGGTCGGCCACCGCTTCCAAGAACAGACCAGCACATTCCGCAATTACATATTTCAATTCTTCCATTTTCACGGTCTTCCAATGGGATTCTGGCAACTTTTCCAAAAGGGAATAGGCCTTCATCAAATCGGGAACGTGAACGGAGGGGTCTTTAAAATTGAATTCCTTTTCAATGGCGTTTAAGATATCACCAATGGGTTTTCCTCCTTCCAATCGATTCCAACTGGTATCGATCCCCTCGAAAATATTGTTTTTGTTTTTTGGCATTTCACCTTCCAAAAGTTCCAAGTATTCGGTTTCAGAACCGCGATTCCCGGTACTTCCAAAGCCTTGTGATTTATGCATACTGCGACTCAACCCAGCGATTTCACCATTGGACAGCCCGAGACTGGGGTAAAAACTTCCAGTTTCCACGGCTAATAATTTCGACTTGTCTGCTTTTTCAAAATTTTCCCGACTTCCATAGAACCACCAAGAAGTATTAAAAAACAATCGTTTGGGCTGCCATGTGCCATATTTTTGAGCGATGTCCGGATACGATTTTGGATCATTCACCAAATCAAAGGCCTTGACACTCAACATGGCAGAAGAGGTGTGATGGCCATGGGTACTTCCAGGACTTCTGTGATCGAAACGATTTACAATAACATCTGGTTTGAATTTTCGAATGGCTTTGACCACGTCACCCAAAACCTTGTCTTTATCCCAAATGGTCAAGGTTTCGTCGGGATGTTTTGAATAACCAAAATCATTGGCTCTCGTAAAAAATTGACTTCCCCCATCAATAGCACGTGCACCGAGCAATTCTTGAGTACGGATAACTCCAAGTAACTCTCGTAATTCTGGGCCGATGAGATTTTGACCCCCATCTCCTCGGGTCAAGGAGAGATAGGCTGTTCTCGCCTTAACATCATTCGAAAAATAAGAGATAAGTCGGGTGTTTTCGTCATCGGGATGGGCAGCGATATATAGTGCGGATCCCAAGAAATTTAGTTTTTGTATATCATGAAAAATTTCCGATGCCGTGGGCTTGTGTGGACGCTGGGCCCAAATTGCCTGCATGGCTAAAAGACAGATTAAGGTAGCTACTGTTTTTAATTTCATGAATTTGGTTTTTAGGTTGAATTTAGTTTTAGTCGATGGCATGCTCTTCAATGTTTTTGTCCTCCTCGTGAAGGAATTCTTCCACTTCCTCTGGTTTTATGACACTCACCCCTTTTTGGAGCATGAGACTGTTTGGGTAGGTGATTAATCGATTGTCTTGTGTTTTCAATAACACGTGAAATCCTTTAATGTCTTCAATGGTCCCTTGATAATCGTATTCTTTGTCATGAATAATAATGTAATCTCCAATTTTGTAGGGAAAGGTAAAAAACATAATGACGCCGCTGGTGACATTGCTCAGAATGGACCATTGCGCAAAAAAGGCAATTCCCAATACTGCAAAGACAGAGGATAACACCACGCCCACATCCGAGAAATCAACCCCCCATATCAAAATAAGGCTCAAGATGATTCCCGAGACAATCGTGATATTGATGTATTTTATTATTAGACCTGTACGGTGTTCCACCTTTTCCGATTTCTTGGCAAAGCGATTCACGATTGCGGCCAGTATATAGCGCAATACAAAAAGGACTCCGATAATGGAGAGTGATAAAATGATTTCAAAGGCGTATTTCTCTACCATATTCTAATTTAAATTCAGGCTGTCACGAAGAAAGCCATCGTTGTTGTTGTGTTTCGACCAATAATCGGTTCGTAATCGTTTCATCTTTACCGCCTCCGTTTTGAGTCCGTTAGGAAGGATTTCCTCCCATCGCTCGATACTGTAAGGGAAACTGCTTTCAAAATAAATAACCAACTCCCGCTTCAATTCTGGATAGGTGAGTCGGTAGGTCGTTAAAGAATCGCCTTGCGTCAAGCTTCCTTTAACTTGTTCCAATTGCAGCCTTTTATGATTCATACGTGCAAATTCAAAACTGGGAATCATGGTAAACTCTCCGGTAGGCAATTCCTCCGGATTCAAACGTATCAAATTCCATACTTCATTTTCCAACCAAGTTTTTTCCAATGAAAACTTTTGGTCGGCTTCCCCTTCAAAATAAGAATGCGAAAGAACGTCGAAGGTTTTATGGTTGTTCAATTGAACATAGATCTGGCCACACCATTCCTGCATGGAGTGGGAAGATTTTAGAGCATGCTTTTGCTGATTCACAGGGCTGAAAGTGCTGGTCATTATGGAATATGGATAAATACCTGTGGTGAATTTTTTTACCTGATTCAGCTTCAAAACTGAAACCGTGCCGTCTGTTTTTCGATTAGCCTTTATCTGCTCATCGGGAAGAAAATCTTCAGTGACAAAAATGGTAACGGCCGTACCATCGTGCAGTTCGCCGTAGCGTTCCTGTTTTAGCTCATAAGAAGTGATCTCTGCTACTCCGCTGTACCAATACTCTTTAAATGCCTCGGAGAGTTCCCTTGATGTGTCATTCATTACGTCATGGGAAGCAGGAATGAGGTTTTCTTCCGATTGTTTGCAGGAAAAAAAAAGAAGTAGTGCGAAAAGGGTTAATGGTTTGGTGAAGCGCATGCCTAGACTGTTTCCGTAAAATTACTAAAAACTATGGGTTGGCAATTTCCATTAACGTTTTGTAAACAAGTCGCGTGGGCAGACCCATCACATTGAAAAAACAACCTTCCAGCCGTTCTATTCCAATATATCCCAACCAATCCTGTATTCCGTAACTTCCTGCTTTATCGTAGGGTTTATGGGTGTCTATATAATATTCAATTTCTTCCATGGTCAACTCCTTAAACCAAACTTTGGTGCTATCATGTTTGGTAATCTGGAAGTCAAGACTGGTAAAACAAACCGAAGTAAACACTTCGTGCATGACCCCACTAAGGTTTTGCAGCATCTGTATGGCCTCTTTACGATCTTTAGGTTTCCCAATAGCGTGCCGATCCTTCCATACAATCGTGTCACTGGTTATTAGGATCTCGCCCTTCAGTAAATCTGGAAATGCTGTCGCCTTCAACTGGGCGAGGTAATCGGTGATTTCCGCTTCTTGTAGGTGTGGGGGGTATATTTCATCCACTTCCCGCACTTTTATTTGGAAATCGATGCCCAATTCACGAAAGAAATGTTGTCGTCTTGGGGAACCCGAAGCTAGGATGATGGTATGGTTTTTTAATTTTTCTCGTAACATCAGTGTAAAAGGATTTCAACAAATGCCATAGAGGTTACCCCTGTGAACATGGTTATTTTTAATAGAACAGACAATTGGGCGTACTCTTTTTTCTTTTCTGCTTGCCAAGCCTTGATGCAATAAATACCCAAGGGGCCAGCCACTAAAAAAAGGAAGTAAAAAAGCAAAAAGGTATGTGCATACAATTGATGATAGCAAAACAAGAGTAAAAGAAAGAAATAGAAAACCCCCAAGCCAAAGACCAAAATAGTCGTTCGAGAACATCCTAATACGATAGGAAGTGTTATACGCCCACCATTTTTATCACCATTTATGTCTTGCAAGTCCTTCACAATTTCTCTAACAAAGTTCAATGCAATGGCCGCTAAGGAATAATATGCAACTGTTTTTGCTAAAAGTAGATAGGTCGGATCCGCATTGGGTGACATTTTTGGGAAAAGGTCGAAGAGTACCATCATCAATAAACTGAGGCCCACCAATAGGGATACCAATAGGTTACTAATGACTACTATTGATTTAATAAATGTGGCATACCAGTACAGTAGGACCGAGGTAAAGATAAATAGGACAGCCAAACTAGGTTTTCCCACCAAATTGGAAACCCAAAATCCGCTACCAACACCCAAAATACTCAAGAGAATATAATAATTGAAAGCTGCCTTTTCGGTCAATTTCTTTCCGATAAGTACCCGATCCGGTTTATTGATGGCATCCACCTCGAGGTCATACAAGTCGTTGATAATATTGCCCGCACCTGCAATACAAATCGTGGCAAAAACTAGGAGCCCGAATTCAAAATATCCCATGGCCAAGGGAATATCCATCACTTCAAAAAGACGAAACTTAATCAACCCCATTGCGAGGATAATGAGCAAAAGATTTATGGGTCGTATAATTTTAAAGTAAGCGATCAATTGTATGTGGGTTTACCTAATTTAGTTACAAGTTGAAGGTTGAAGGCTTGCCCGCCTGTCACGCTTTGCATGGAATCCGTATGAGGCGGGTTGAAGGTTGAAAGCTTGCCCGTCTGTCACACTTTGCATGCAATCTGAAGGAGGCGGGTTGAAGGTTTCAAGCACCAATGTGTCAGGTCGAGCGGACCTCGCCTGCCGGTAGGCAGGGTCGATACCTCTATTGTTGATCCTATCATTTACCCTCGATTTGTTTGTTTTGACCATCGTACTACCTAACAAACAATTACCCCTCTTTGGCACTGGC
>CAZOSF010000071.1:8906-11606 GCA_964582415.1 uncultured Alteromonas sp. | reverse complement strand
TGGAACCTCCCGCTCTATCTCTTTACATGGAAAGTGGCCCCAGCGATTGCTGCAGGAAATACGGTCGTGGCAAAGCCTAGTGAGATCACTCCAATGACTGCCTATTTGTTGGGAGAAATCCTTACCGAAGCCGGATTACCCAAAGGCGTTCTGAATATCGTTCATGGTACCGGAGCAAGTGCGGGCCAAGCTATTGTAGAACACCCACACATCAAAGCCATTTCCTTTACGGGAGGCACCAAAACCGGAGAACATATTGCCCGAACTGCGGCACCTATGTTCAAAAAACTATCCTTGGAATTGGGAGGTAAGAATCCCAACATCATCTTTGCCGATTGCAACTATGAAAAGATGCTAAAAACTACTGTCCGCTCCTCTTTTGCCAATCAAGGACAGATATGCCTTTGTGGGAGTCGGATTTTTGTGGAAAAGCCTATCTATGAACAATTCAAAAAAGACTTTGTGGAGCAAGTGAAACAACTGAGAGTAGGAAATCCTATGGACGAGGTAAATCTTGGTGCTGTGGTTTCTGAAGCCCACCGAGATAAAATTGAATCCTATATCTCCCTGGCACAGGAAGAAGGGGGAAAAATTCTAGCGGGAGGCCAAAGGGTTGTGGTAAAAGGATTTGAAAAGGGGTATTATTTAGAACCAACCGTCATAGAAATCTTAGACCCCCATTGCCGTGTGAATCAAGAGGAAATCTTTGGCCCAGTGGTTACGATTATGCCCTTTGAAACAGAAGAAGAAGTACTCGCTTACGCCAACAGTGTAAAATATGGCCTGTCGTCTACCCTATGGACCTCCAATTTGGATCGAACCTTACGGATGAGCAAGCAAATTGAGGCTGGAATCGTCTGGGTAAATACTTGGTTGAACAGGGATTTAAGAACTCCTTTTGGAGGGGTAAAAGCCAGTGGGGTAGGTCGTGAGGGTGGATTTGAAGCCCTGCGTTTCTTCACGGAAGCGAAGAATGTATGTATTAACTATGAATCCTAAGAGATGAATTTAAATCTAAATGATAAGAATGCTTTGGTATGCGGCAGCACTGCCGGAATTGGAAAAGCAAGTGCCATCGAATTGGCTTCCTTAGGGGCGACGATAACCCTTTTAGCCCGAAGTGAAGATAAATTAAAGGCCACGTTGGCAGAACTTCCAACACCCAACCAACAAGAGCATGATTATAAAATCGTAGATTTTAATAATCCGTCTCATTTAAAGGAAGTCATTATCGACGCTACCCTTCGAAAAACCTATCATATCTTGATTAACAATACTGGCGGACCCAAAGGCGGACCTATTTTCTCTGCGGAAGTGGAAGAATTCACGAATGCGTTTTCCCAACATTTAATCTGCAATCATATACTGGCACAGAATGTGGTCCCGGGTATGAAGGAAGCGGGTTATGGACGTATCATCAATATTATTTCCACTTCAGTAAAACAACCTATCGATGGCTTAGGAGTGAGCAACACCATTCGAGGCGCGGTGGCGAATTGGAGTAAAACCCTTGCTAACGAATTGGGGCCTTTCGGAATTACGGTGAACAATGTACTTCCTGGCTTTACCTCCACCGACCGTTTGGACGATATCATCAAAAATGCCGCACGAAAAATGGACAAATCGGAAGACGAAGCGGCTGCCTTTATGAAATCCATCGTTCCTGCGCGACGCTTTGCCGAACCAGAGGAAGTAGCGTATGCGGTAGGATTTTTGGCAAGTCCGTCGGCTTCCTATATCAATGGAATTAATGTGCCGGTTGATGGAGGACGCACAAAAAGTTTATAAAAAGAAAAGGAGCCATAGCTCCTTTTCCAATAGTTATAGCTTTTTGAAATTATTGCTTATGTTCTACACAGTAGCAATTATTACTCCCAGCACTACAACAGGCATAGTAGCCTGAAGCACAAGAAACGGAACAGCCAGAAATTGGGTCATCGATAGAACAGGAAGTTGCACCAGGCCCACCACTACTGCAGGTGTTAACCCCTCTATCTTGTTGTTGGTTCAATAAAAGGTCATGTATGTTCTTGATTTTTGAGTTATTGAAAATTTCTTCAATCTCAAAACGACTGTCGCCATACCAATGAGAAAGTTCCTTCCCATAAACAATAGTCACTTCATCTCCCTCTTCTTTCAATTTATGTACCAGTTCATGCCCTTCCTCATTCATAACAACGAAGTAGCATTTCTCTCCCTGATTATTTGTAAATAGAACGTGATTACTAGTTGCGTTTTTTAGTTCAGCTTCTTTTAGAAATGAATCTAGTTTTGAAATATCTTCTCTCACTTGTGGAAGCATAATCAGGGCGTTATTAAACACACCTTCTTTTTTTTCTTCAAATAAATAGGCCACCCCATTATGTGCAATTATGGGAATACCCCTACTATATTTTTTGTCAGGACTAAATTGATAAGTTGATTCATAATTTAATTCGCTTAGAACTTCTGTTTCAAGTTTGTTATCCATTTCATTTTCAGTACATGCAGTAAATAAAATAAGAATTAAAAAAATTAGATTTTTCATAATTACACTATTTTAGTTAAACATCTTAGTAAAAATAATTTTCTATCAATTTCATGTCAATATGCTTAACAAATGTTTTAGATTATTCAAGGCACATAATTGAAAAATAACCCAAGTGTTAGCGAAAAATCTTTGTAAATTTAGACTATGAAACGACGCAAGCTTCGCATTAA
>CAZOSF010000071.1:4891-8806 GCA_964582415.1 uncultured Alteromonas sp. | reverse complement strand
TATGATGGGGAGAAATTCATCAAATTGGAAAACACGGCCTGGCGGTTCCACCTCATCTGGATGTTGGCCCAATGTGCGGATGCCTATCACTTTCTAACTTTGAATGGCTATGCGTTTAAGTTTCCAAACATGCGCGTATGTTTTGCTCATGGAGCACAATTGGCGCAGATCAACTTAGGACGGCGTATACAAGGATTCGATGGACGACCCGATTTGTTTGAGGGTAAAGTCCACCCACGAAAAAGTGTAGGTCATAAAAATATTTTCTTCGATACCTTGGTACATGATACGGGTTCGTTACAGTTACTCATCAAAAATCAGGGCAGTAAGCAAGTACTGATTGGTTTGGATGACCCCTATCCATTAGGTGAAATGGAAAGCGTCCCTCAATCTTCTTATCCAGGAAAGATTTTAGATCTTGCGAAAGAGCGCCAAATCCTTACCCAAGAAGAATGCGATGCTATGTGGGAGGACAACGTGCTCCAATGGTTGTTTGGGGAGGATGAAGCTGCCAAGGAACAATTGATCAACAAGATTTTGGGGTAATGGATTTCCTTCCAAAAAACATTGAAGGGTATGCGGAAGCCCATTCCCAAGCCGAACCCAAATTATTACAGGAACTAAGCAGGGAAACTTGGCAAAAGGTCCTTGCACCACGGATGCTCAGCGGACACCTTCAAGGCCGAGTGCTCAGTATGATTTCCAAAATCAAAAATCCAAAGTACATTCTTGAAATAGGTACGTATACCGGGTATTCTGCCTTGTGCCTGTTGGAAGGCATGCAAAAAGGTGGCGCCTTGCATACAATCGATGTGAATGAGGAATTATGGGATTTGCAGCGGAAATACTTCGACTTATCCGGAAGAGGGGATGAAATCGTTCAACACTTAGGGGATGCGCGACAGATTATTCCTAGTTTGGACATTCCCTTCGAATTGGTATTCATCGATGCCGATAAGAGCAGCTACCCTACTTACCTTGATTTATTACTTCCAATATTACCTTCAGGCGCACTATTGTTAAGCGATAACGTACTTTGGAGTGGTAAGGTGGTAGCACCCGTAAAGGAAGATGATATCGACACCAAGTCCCTATTAGAGTACAATAAACGGTTGAATGAAGATCCACGTCTGGAAACCGTATTATTGCCCATACGCGACGGTTTGACCCTAAGCAGGGTAAAGTAACTTACATTTCCGCTTCCCTTCTTCGGAAAAAGGCCTTCTGAATACGATAGACCAAATACCCCATGCCCATTCCAATGATGGCTCCAATGAGTATATCGCTTGGGTAATGCACTCCCACATAAATTCTACTGAAGGAAAATAGTATGGGCCAGATAAAAAACAGGTATACCCATCTTGTATAGGGCTTCAATGCATACACCAAAAAGGTAACCACCGCAAAACTCACCGATGCATGCCCAGAAAAGAAACTAAAATCGAGAGGGGATTGGAGTATTCGAATAAAACTGATTAATGAGGGGTCTTGATTGGGACGTAATCGCTCTACCGATAGTTTCGTAGCAAACTTCAGCGCATAGGTCAGAAAGAAACTCAATAGTAAAAATCCGGTTACCAGCCATGCTTGCTTTCTTGGGTAAAACCGAAAGATGAGAAAACCGAAAAGAACAAAAAGGAAAATCCAACTATCGATGCGGGTTACAAATATCCAAAAGGGATCATAGGTTTCAGAACCCAATGAATTTAAATAAACAAAAGCTTGGGTATCCCACTGTTTGAGGAGTTCCCACATTTAGAAGTTCCTTTTGATAGGCCCAGTGATTTCATCGACATCCTCTTTTACCTTATCGATTTCCTTGGTCACCTCTTTGAAGTCCATGCCTTGCTTCTCGGCACTTTTGGTGATTTCATTTTTGATGTCATCGGTAGCATTTCGAATTTGACGCATGCCTTTCCCCAGTCCACGGGCAATTTCCGGAACCTTATCGGCCCCAAAAACCATCAGGACGATAAAAAGAATAAAGCCAATTTCGGCTCCGCTTATAAAAAGAGGCACTGCTTGCATAGTGCAAATATACCAAAGTTGGGAGTCATAACTAAAAAAGCCTCACAAATTTGCGAGGCTTTTAACGTTCCTTTTTCAAAGAAATTAATTTCCTTGTACCTGGTTTTTGAAGGTTTCAAATTCCCCAGGTTTTTCCTCTTTTGGCCAAGAGTTGTTCTCGGTATCGATATCGGCAGTTTCCTCTTCTGGATCTACCACGATTTTTACGATTTCTTTTTCAGAAGCCACTACCTTGCCCACTTCTTTGTCGTTCAATCGCCAAATTTGTGCAGGGTAGGTTACTTTTTCGGTACTTCCGTCAGCGTAGGTATATTCTACAATGATTGGCATTGGAATACCCCCTAGTTTCTCGAAGGAAACTTGATAGATGTACTTTGGATTTTTCATCTTGGCACGATCGGCTGGATCTACATTGTCCATGATGTATTCCTGTAAGGTGGTCACATCATTCAACGTCGCACTTTTCATAGATTCCTCAAACTCTTCGCTATCTTCGTCGATCAAGTATACCAAAGGTGGCAAATCACTCTCGCTGATTCCTCTAGCAGTGAAGTACTCCTTCATTTGTTGGTTCATTTTAGAACTCACATAGTATTTCTTCACCCCTTTTACTGCGATATCCACATAATCGGTAGTGTAGAACCACGATCTCCAGAACCAATCCAAATCTACAGCCGAGGCATCCTCCATGGTACGGAAGAAATCTTCAGGAGTTGGGTGTTTAAACATCCAACGCTGTGCATACGTTCTAAACGCGTAATCGAACAGGTCTTTTCCCATAATGGTCTCACGCAAGATATTCAAACCGGTTGCTGGCTTGGAATATGCGTTGGCGCCAAAATTATAGGTATTCAATCCCTTGGTCATGATAGGAGCCAAACGGTCTTGGTCTCCTGCCATATACCAAGTAATGTTTTTAGCTGGTCCCGTTCTGGAAGGGTATTTTTTGTTGGGCGCAATGGCTTCAGGATACGCGTCACCGAAATCTTGTTCGGCAACATACTGAACAAAAGAGTTGATTCCTTCGTCCATCCAAGTCCATTGACGCTCATCACTGTTTACAATCATTGGGAAGAAATTGTGTCCTACCTCATGAATGATCACCCCAAACATTCCATATTTGGTACGCTCGCTGTACTTTCCATCCTTATCGGGACGACCGTAGTTCCAACAGATCATTGGGTATTCCATCCCTTGGTTTTTAGCATGCACAGAAATGGCCTTATGATAAGGGTAATCGAAGGTCATTCGTGAGTAGGATTTCAAGGTACTGGCCACTACTTTCGTCGACCAATCTCCCCATAATGGGTTTCCTTCTGGTGGATAAACCGATACGGCCATTACATCACGGTTTCCAATTTTCACGGCCATCATGTCCCAGATGTAACGACGGGAAGTTGCAAATCCGAAATCACGAACCATCTCTGCTTTAAACTTCCAAGTTTTATTGGTGGTGGCAAAGCCTTTAGAGGCGGCCTCTGCTTCCTCCTGGGTTACAATCACTACCGGCTCTTTGTAGCTTTTCTTGGCTTTTTCAAAGCGTTCCATCATGGTTTTGCTGAAAACCTCCTTGCGGTTGGTGAGCATTCCTGTAGCATCCAAAACGTGATCGGAAGGAACCGTAATGTTTACTTCGAAATTTCCGAAGGGCAATGCAAATTCATCTCGGCCCCAGAACTGACTGTTCTGCCAGCCTTCCACATCGCTATACACCGCCATTCTTGGGTAGAACTGAGCGATTACATACCCCTTATTTCCATCGTCGAATACTTCATATCCACTTCGAGCACGGTCGATGGTATGATCGGGCACATTATACCACCATTTAATAGAGAAACTGAATTTATCTCCAGTTTTCAGATGTTGTGGCATTTCCACGCGCATCAT
>CAZOSF010000071.1:0-4791 GCA_964582415.1 uncultured Alteromonas sp. | reverse complement strand
GTTTTATCGTCCAAACGGATGTCCATCACATAATCGGCCTGTTGTTGGTAATATTCCGGACCAGGCGCTCCATTGGGGGAGCGGTACATATTCGGCGTTGAAAACTCTTCATACAATTGCTTGAAGCGGTTTGTATTATAGTGGCCAGGCTTTCGCGCTTCCTTTTCTTCAGAATCTTGATCCTGTGCAAAGGCAGCACCTGCTAACAAGAAAACAAAGCTCAGCAATAGATATTTGGTGTATTTCATAATAATGGTGGGTATTTATTTTTTCAAAAAACGGCTAAATGTAAAGGTTCTACTTTAGTTATTAAATTCTTTAATTCAAGTTTAACACCCCAATGGTGTTCTCGGGATTCATGATCATACTTTTTCGGGTTTTACCATACTTCAAATGGACAACATTTTGCTGCTCATCGGTTAAATCGAATAGTAAGGTGTTCTCCATTTCCAAGGTCTCAAAGGCTTCTACAGGACGTACTTCCAAATATACCTTCACCAAATCTACCTCGTATTGTCGACCGACATAGTGCAACGACACTTCCTTGCCATCCAACCAAATTTTCATTTTCTTGGTCACGTATTCTTTGATGTAGGTCTCGTCCTGTGGACGTTCCTTGCTGGTGGCCAAAACCACATTTTTATCATATCGGGCTTGAAGGACATCCTCCAAGTCATCAATAAAGATTTTGGAAATAATCTGGAGTGATTGTTTTTCCGGAACATATTCCATGGTGGTAGTGCTGACATAAAACTTATGCAACCCTGCCGCCATTAAAATGGGTAGGAATAGTAAAACGATTAAGGTCCTTTTCATTGACAGTTCTTATTTAAGACGTAACAACTTTTTAAATGTTACACTTCATTCTTGTTTAAGCTCCTCCAATCTCGCAACATAGGTTTTTGAGGTCTCTGAAAATATTTCATGAACCCTACCATGTTGTTCACTTAAAAAAGCATTTTGCAAATCGGTGGTTTCCAAGCAATACAACACATAATCATACAATCTATCTTCAGGAACACCATAGGCCTCCTTAAAAACAGTTTCCGTGTAGTGGTGCATTACCGCTGCGGCCACCTGGTTTTGGGCCTCCCATTTTCGCTTTAATTTTAATTTTTTATAATACCCTGAAAGGTACTTGTAGAGCCCTTCCATATCCACGGCCGTTGGGGCAATTACTTGACCAAGCAAATTAGGAATCTTTTCCTGCGGTTTCCCTTTAAAACCCGGAATACCCACATCATCAAAATTCAAGGTATCTACAATGGGAATGCTCTTGATATCCCGTTCCAAATTTCCCGATAGTCGCGGAAACAACAATACTTCCTCCAGTTCCATTACCAAGGGCTTCAAAGTGAGAAACAAGGCCGCCGACTCGTACATTACTTCGGTGACCACCACTTGTTCCGGAATGTATTTTATGGAAGAAACCACCAGCGTATCTCCTTGGCTCACCTCCAGATAAAAAATCCCCTCCGAATTGGTAATGGTATTTTTATGCGATTGCACATTCAGTACATGAATACCCTCTACCTCTTCTTTGTTTTGAATCTTTCCATAAAGGGTTTTTGATTGCCCATAGAGGAAACCAAAAGACAGGACCATAAGTCCACAGATAAGAATTTTGATTTGGTCGATCATCAATGGCTAAAGATAATTGGTGATTTCTTAGAAAAATGATAAAGTAGCACATAAGGTTTTGTTAAATTTGAGTTCCAAGACATCGATCATGAAAAATCTTATCATCGCCAGTACTTCCACGGTCCATGGCAGTGGCTATCTCGAGTATCTCATGAACGAACTGGATATGTTCTATTCCGGTATCGACACGATACATTTTGTTCCTTATGCCCGTCCAGGAGGCATTTCGCACGATGAGTACACGGCCCATGCCCAGAAGGCATTTTCAAAGATAGGTAAGGAAGTGATTGGCATCCATAGTTGCGAAGATCCTTCCGAGGGTATCCTAAAAGCCAAAGGATTGTTTACTGGAGGTGGCAATACTTTTGTCTTGGTGAAACAACTGCATGAACTCGGTCTCATGGAAGTGCTTCGGGAAGCCATCCATCAAGGAACTCCCTATTTGGGTACCAGTGCAGGAAGCAATATTTGTGGTGTGAGCATGCAAACGACCAACGATATGCCCATCGTTTATCCTGCTTCCTTTAAAACCTTGGGCGTCATCCCATTCAATATCAATCCGCATTATTTAGACCCAGATCCGAATAGCACCCACATGGGAGAAACCCGTGAAACACGAATTCAAGAATTCCATACACAGAATAATCTAGGTGTGGTAGGCCTTCGCGAAGGGAGTTGGCTTCGGGTGCATGGAGAAGAAATCCAATTAAAGGGCCCTCTTTCTGCTCGAATATTCGAAAAAGGAAAGGCTCCTTATGAGATTTCAACGAATTCCTTAATCGACTTCCTATAACAGGAAGATTATTTTTTTATCACCAACATTCGTAGCGCCTTAACCGAATCATCCACTGTGAGCTTAAAGAAATACACCCCTTCCTCCAAAGACAGTTCCTCCATTGGAATAGGAATGATGTATTTTCCGTACCCTCTTTTTTCATTTTCGAAAACCGTATGTACTTTTCTTCCCTGCTGATCGAAAAGATAGAGGCTCGTATTGGCATCCTGATGCAATTTGAAGGACACATAACTTACCTCTGAAGCAGGGTTGGGATATTGCAAGGTTTCCGTTACGGCCTTCGGTTGAAAATCGTCAGAACTCAACGTTTCAAAAGGCGTAATATCTGTCCAAACGCTCAACTGTCCCCCGTCTAATCGTGCCCAAATGGGACGCACGATGTTGTTATGTACGGTAATGTTGGTGTAATCCCCAAAAAACACCCCGGCATTGGGAATGAAAGGCGATTCACTAATTTTTTTATTCACGAAAGTGGCCCCTCCATCCAAGGAATACGCCAGATAGACATCTGTTTTGGTATCGGTATAGTCCCTACGATCATAGAAAACGAAATGTATATTCCCATTGGTTTGATCGATGTCCATCCAAGTGAAGAATTGCTGCTTCCCTGGTGGGTCGTCATTCACGCGATTGGGACTGCTCCAGGTTTCCCCTCCATCAGTAGACTTTGAAAGCCAAACATCGGTATCATCGGCACCATTGCGCTGGTCGGTCCAATTTACATAGATCGTCCCATGATTGGGGCCACCACTGAGGTCGCATTTGGTAATTGGCAATCCATTGGCGCGATAAATCCCGGGAACGCTATAATCCCAACCTGTGGGCATAGGATCGATAGGAATTTCTTCACTCAACCAAGAGGCGCCATCATCCAGCGACTTATTAAATACCAATCCATTGGGCCCTGCCCAAGCCACATAAATTTCTCCGTTTGGACCTAACGCTGGCACAGCACCTTCAACGGTATCATCCTCATCTACACAATTCCCGTCTATTACATTCACCTTAACGGGAACGGACCAGGTGTCGCCTGCATCTTCCGATTTGGAGAATAAAATAATCGACTTGTCATTGGGATCATTGCTCCCGTAATCATCAAATTGTGTCCAAGTGAGATAAATGGTTCCGGTATTTCGGTCGATAATGCTCCATTGTTTGTCTTGGGCTTTTGTTCCGTTCAAGCCAGTATAAGAGCCATTGTTCCAGGTCAAACCATTGTTGGTGGATTTCTGACAAACGATTCGGTCGATCCAGTTTCCATTGGCGGGATTGGACAAATGGAAAAAGTAGAAATTACCTTCCGCATCCACATCGATAACTGGGTCCCCCCATACACCGTAACTCGAAGTAAGGGTATGAAGGCTCCAGGTTGCTCCCCCATCGGAACTGGTGTAGTAATTGTTTAAATTGGCTCCAGCCACCAGGATATCGGTATTGGAGGGATTCATCATGATGGAAGGTTCATTGGGAGCGTTCTGATTGCTGATCATTACGTTTTGAGCAATTCCCGAAAAACTGAAGAGTACCCATAGAATGCTATAAAGGGCGATATTGGGGTGTTTCATGGCTATTTGAAAGTATCTTATAAAATTATGAAATTTTAAGCAATAAGTGAGGGTTCAAACCCGTAACTTGGTCGTGCATGAAGCGAAAAGAATTTTTCAAATTAATGGGTGTTTTAGGGCTCTCCGCGGGGATCTTTCCACAGTGGTCTTTTATGTCGATCGCCCAAGAATTTAGCAGGGAGCAACTAATCGGGAAAGGGAATCCAGATTTGGTGGGTTCGACCTATCTTACGACCATGCACAAAGATACAGCTGTGGCTTTGGAAAAGATGAAAGCTGCTGCTGCCAAAGAAGGGATTAAAATTGAAGTGGTTTCTGCCTACCGCAGTTTCCAAAGGCAAAAAGAAATTTTTGAGAAGAAGTATCGGGAGTATACCGGAAACGGACTTGCTCCCTTGGACGCCATCAAAAAGATTATAGAATATTCTACAATACCAGGCACCTCCCGTCATCATTGGGGCACCGACCTCGACCTGATCGATGGCAATGCCCCCCGCCCTAAAAATGTGTTGGTTGCCAAACATTTTCATGGCAATGGCCCCTTCTGCAAGATGAAGGAATGGATGAACGAACATGCGGAATCTTTTGGTTTTTATGAGGTGTATACCGACGAACCGAAACGAAAAGGGTTTAAATACGAACCTTGGCATTTTAGTTATGCTCCCGTATCCATCCCCATGCTAAAAGCCTATCAAAAACTCGATCTAAAGTCCATTCTAAAGGAAGAAAAAATTGAAGGCAATGCGTTTTTTACTGATGAGTTCCTAGCTGCCTACTGGAATGAAAATA
>CAZOSF010000070.1:0-11800 GCA_964582415.1 uncultured Alteromonas sp. | reverse complement strand
TATAAAACCAATCAGAAGGAAATTCCGCAAATGACGGGAAAGGTGATTCCGGAGCGTGTTTTTACCAAGGAGGATTACCAAAATACGATTTTCCAACCTATCAATGAGGCCATTCGACCCTATGACTACGAACATATTCTCGATCAACATTTTCTCAACTCAAGGGGTGCCATTGCAAGATTTGACAGAAATGCCATCGAAATCCGTTTGATCGATATTCAAGAATGCCCCAAGGCCGATATTGCTATTGCGGCTTTTATTATCACTGTTTTAAAGGCATGGGTTAATGAAGAATGGATTTCTTTGGAGCGACAAAAGGCGTTTGATGAAGATTCCCTGCTTTCGATTTTAAACCGAGGAATTAAAGATGGGGAGCAAGCCCTTGTTGAGAATCTGGAATATGTTGCCATTTTTGGTTGTTCTGAACCCACCACCATGGGGGAACTTTGGCAGATTGCATTCGATGAGGTTTCCGATCGTATTCCTCAAGAATTTATTGATCCCTTAGAATTTATTCTGAAAGAAGGCACACTATCCACGCGCATTTTGAGAGGTTTAGGAAATGACTTATCTGAGAAAAATATTCTGGCTATCTATAATAGATTGGCACAATGCTTAAAGGAGAACAACCTCTTCACCCCATGATTCTCATCCTCTCTTGTGAACATGGTGGCAACAAAGTTCCTTCAAAATTTAAAAAACTATTTCAAGGGCATGAAACCCTACTAAATTCACACAAAGGATACGACCCTGGCACGGAAGATTTATTCGACTACCTGCTTCCTATGGCCGATTTCGGAATTAAAAACACCACCTCCCGACTATTAATAGAATTCAACCGTTCGGACTGGAGCCAACAGCTCTTTTCACCTATGGTTAAGGGTTTGTCAAAGGAAGATAAGGAGGGCCTTCTAAAAAACCATTACCGCCCTTACAGGGAAAAATTGGCAAAGGTAATTTCGGATAACATCGAAGAAAATCGTTTGATACTTCACCTCTCCCTGCATTCCTTTACGCCACAACTGGGAACCCAAAAACGGAATAACGACTTCGGAATTCTCTATGATCCAACAAGGACAAAGGAAAAATATTGGGCGAAGTCATTCAAAGAACGAATCGAAGAAAACTTAGGAGCGTATCGAGTTCGAATGAATTACCCTTATCTAGGAAAAGCCGATGGACTTACCTCTTATTTTCGTAAAAAATTCAGTGAGCACTATCTAGGTATCGAACTGGAAATCAATCAAAAATGGGCGAATGAGAACAAATTCCCAAAGCTGATGAAAGAACAGCTGAAGCATTGCATAGAAGAAACCTTAAGCGACTTTTAGCATAACATTATTATAACTTATTCCTTGAAACCCTTATATTGAGAGGGATTGGAAAAATCCAGTATATATGATTAAAAACATCGAGAACATTGAATTGTCTTTTCTCAGTTTGGAAGACTATCAAGAGTTGAAAGAAGCCATGATTGAGGCCTATGCCACCATGCCTGATATGTATTGGCGGGAACAACAGATCAAGCGATTGATCGAAATTTTCCCAGAAGGTCAGGTAGTTGTAAAGGTGAACAATCAAATTGCGGGATGTGCCCTTTCAATTCGGGTAGATTATGATCAGTATAAAGATGGTCATACCTATCAAGAAATCACCGGCAACTATACCTTCAGCACCCATAATCAACAAGGGGATGTCCTGTATGGGATTGATGTTTTTATTAAACCCGAGTTTCGAGGGCTGCGGCTTGGAAGACGTTTGTACGACTATCGCAAAGAGCTCTCTGAGAGATTGAATTTGAGAGGGGTTGCTTTCGGTGGTCGGATACCAAACTACCACAAATATAAGGATACACTTTCTCCGAAGGAATACATCGACAAGGTTCGCAAAAAGGAAATCCACGACCCTGTTTTGAATTTTCAGATTTCAAATGATTTTCATCCCTCCAAAATTCTGAAAAATTATTTACAAGGGGATGCCGCTTCCGATGACTATGCTGTTTTGTTGGAATGGGATAATGTGTATTATGAAAAAGAAACCAAAACCCCCGCTACTATTAAAAAAGTGGTTCGTTTGGGTCTTGTACAATGGCAGATGCGGCCCTATAACAGCTTTGAGGACTTAATGCTTCAGGTAGAATTTTTTGTGGATGCGGTATCTGGATATCGTTCCGATTTTGCCCTTTTCCCAGAGTTCTTTATGTCACCTTTAATGGCAGAAAACAATCATCTGGACGCCCACGAAGCCATCCGGGAAATGGCCAAGTATTCTCCGACGCTTATCAAAAGATTTTCAGAACTAGCTATTTCGTATAATATCAACATCATTACGGGTTCCATGCCAGAAATAAAAGATGGGAACCTTTACAATGTTGGCTATTTATGCAAACGGGATGGTGGTTTGGAACGCTATGAAAAATTGCATGTTACTCCCGACGAAGCAAAGGTATGGGGATTACAGGGAGGTAGCGGATTGAAAGTGTTTGATACCGATTGCGGTAAAATCGGCATCCTGATTTGTTATGATTCTGAATTTCCGGAATTGGCAAGACTTCTGGCAGATGAAGGTATGGACATTCTGTTCATTCCATTCCTTACAGATACCCAAAATGGCTATTCCAGAGTTCGGCATTGTGCTCAGGCCAGGGCTATCGAAAATGAATGTTATGTCGCCATTGCCGGAAGTGTTGGAAACCTACCGAAAGTGCACAATATGGACATGCAATATGCCCAATCGATGGTATTTACCCCATGCGATTTCTCGTTTCCAGCCAATGGAATCAAAGCAGAGGCAACGCCCAATACTGAGATGATTCTTATTGCCGATGTGGATATCGACCTACTGCGGCAGCTGAATCAGTTTGGAAGTGTTCGCAATTTAAGGGACCGCAGAAAGGATGTTTTCGAGTTAAAAAAGAAATAACTTCACCCTTGATTTAGTAAAATAAAAAGGGCGATGAAAATCGCCCTTTTCTATAGCTAGTAGCTCTTTACCAACCGAATGAATTCGGATCTATAACCCTCCAGATCCTTACCTCTTCCCGATTCTGCAAGGGCCACTACATCTTCTCGTTTAAATGTGTCTATAAACACGGATTCTCTTAATTGTTGCCCGAACAAGGCAACTGCAGCCGAAAATTTAAAATCTTCGGAAGCATTCTCGAAGGCGACAGCCTTATCCAATACACTATGCTCAATTAATTTACTGGTGTCTCCATCTGGTTCCTTATACCTGAACTTCACCGTAAGCAGTTCTGAATTATCAGATAATTCATCCTTTTTGGAATACTTTAAAGCATCGATTTTCTTGACATAAGGACTTTTAACCCCCACAGGAATTATTTCATATAGGGCAGTCACAGTATGTCCGCTTCCCAATTCACCGGCATCTTTGGTGTCATCGTTGAAATCTTCATCGTTCAACAATCGATTTTCATATCCGATAAGTCGGTAAGCTTGTATTTTTTTCGGGTTGAATTCCACTTGAATTTTCACATCCTTGGCAATGGTGTAAATAGTTCCGAAGAATTCCGTGCCCAAAACTTTTCTGGCTTCTTGAATATTATCGATATAAGCATGGTTTCCATTTCCTTTATCGGCCAAAGTTTCCATTTTAGAATCCTTATAATTCCCCATTCCAAATCCAAGAACGGTTAAAAATACGCCCGACTTGCGTTGCTCCACAATCAAATCTTCCATCGCCCTATCACTGGAAGCACCAACATTGAAATCGCCATCTGTAGCTAGGATTATTCTATTATTCCCCTTCTCAATGAAATTCTCTTGTGCAATTTTATATGCCAATTTTATACCCTCACCTCCTGCCGTGGAGCCACCAGCACTTAAATTGTTTATCGCCTTTAAAATGGATTCCTTTTCAATTCCTGAAGTTGATGGCAAGACCAACCCTGCAGCGCCAGCATATACTACTATAGCCACTCGGTCTTCTTCACGAAGCTGATGTACCAAAATCTCCAAAGAAGATTTCAAAAGAGGCAATTTATTGACATCGTTCATGGAACCCGAGACATCCAAAAGAAACACCAGATTCGAGGCAGGTGTATTTTTGGTATCCACATCCTTTCCTTTCAATCCGATGCGCACCAATAGGGCGTCTTTATTCCAAGGTGACGTTGCTACCTCGGTGTTTATAGAGAAGGGCTGATCTCCCTTAGGATTGGCATAGTCATAGGAGAAGTAATTAATCATTTCCTCTATTTTAACCGCATCCTTCGGAATTTTTTGTCCGTTATTAATGAGTCGTCTTACGTTGCTGTAACCGGCTTTATCAACATCAATAGAAAAGGTCGATAATGGTGCATTCGCTGTATTTTTAAAAATATTCGATTGAATTCGGGCGTAGCTCTCATTTAACGGTTCTTCCCCTGAAGCTTTACCCCGCAGTACGTTTGAAAGATGAGTTCTCTTAATAGAACGCGGGGACACCGAACTAACGGATGCACTTTGCATAGAACGCTGTCTTTTGCCCGCATAACCAACCACGACTACTTCCTGCAGTGTGCTATTGTCCGCTTGCATGGTGATGGAAATCTCTGAAACGTCTTTTTTTACCTCATGTTCCACAGTTAGATAGCCAACATAAGAATAGACCAACGTCTGTCCAATGGCAGCAGTGATTTCATAGTTCCCATTAAAATCGGTTTGAGTTCCGTTGGTGCCGCCCTTAACATATACATTGACACCAGGCAATGGCAATGCACTTTCATCGGTAATGGTCCCGCTTATGGTAACATCCTGCGCCAAACTAAGTTGTCCCAAAGCCCCTAACATAAAAAGTAAAAGTGTTCTCATAACGTTGTGGTTTTTAGATTATACCTCTAAGTTGCCACAACCTAAGGAGCTGAAAAAAGGTAAATGAGGGAAGTGCAGATTTGAATGAGGGAACCCTTATTTTGACTTCAACGTTTTGTCGGTGGAATTACTTAAATGCCTTTATCCCTGTTTGTCGGCCATTCACATAGCGAAACCCTTCAGGACCGAAATACCCGGCCTCCTCCAACATGATTCGGATATCGGTATCCCATGCTTTCACAAAAACCGTATTGTTCAATTCAATAGCATATACTGTGTTTTCGTGCAAAGGGTAATCTCCTTGAAATGGAACGCCCTCCTGTGAATCCCACATTCCGAAGGTAGTCCCTGCACTGTGTCCGAATGTTCCCAAAGGATGCGTATAAATGGAGGGTCTAAGTCCTTCCTTTCGGGCATCGGCAAGGGATTTCAACAAAACTTCATTTCCCGTTTTGCCTGTTATAAAATTACCAGTAAATATGTCCTGAACCCGATTCCCTAATTGAAATGCTGCCTCGAGATAAAGGGGTACATCCATCTCATGTTCCTTAAGTACATAGGCGTGTTGCTGGCAATCGGTATTCAATCCCAAATAAGTAATCCCAAAATCACAATGCAATAAATCGCCCGGCTGAATAATTACCTTCTCCTTGCTTTTGCTAAAGGCTTCAATATGACTTTTGAGAGCTTTTGAATCCCTTTGTACATCAACGGTTGGGTGAAACCAAGTCTCCAATCCCAAATCGGTTACTTTCTGACGCATCCACCAAACCACATCTTCGGTGGTCGTCTCTCCTGGGGTTATTACTTTAGAGGAAAATGCCTCATCAATAATTTGATGGGTGATAGCCACCATTTCTTCCATGATTTTCAATTCCTTAGCAGTTCTGGTTTCAATCCAACCAATGGCCAATTTTTCGGCAGAGACCACTTTAGAATGATACTCCAAGGGCAAAGCTTTCAGCATTTCTTCATAATCGGTCTTGACCAATCCATCGGCAAGTCCAAAATGTTCCGAAATATTGATTCCAATCTTGTTTGGATTTCGATCTCTAATAAGTTCTACCAGTCGTTCCCATTGATCTGGCTGCTTTTCTTTATCCCAAGCAGAAGATATATTTTCCCCAACATCATAACGCGCTACAGCCAATTTTTCGATGGTATTGGCTGCTTTGTCCCTATAAAAAACCAACATGGTACGCCGTCGGGCATTCAACCAAGTGGCAGGCAACATGGTTTTCATCACTGGATCTTCATTGTATTCCCGTGAAATGACTAACCACATATCGATGTCACTGGCATCCATGAGCTTTGGTAAGAGCACATCGAATCTTTCCTTTAAAATAGCATCTTTTTGAGTGGCTCGGTCTCGCTCTGAGAGTATTTGAGCATTACTTTCAATTAAATTAGATAATATAATGATATACAGTAATATAAACTTTTTCATTTTTTAAAATAAATAAATTTATCGTCTGAATTTTTGAATGATCTCGTTGATTTGTGCCCGCTTTATTTTTCCCGTTTCGGTATAGGGGAAGCTAGACAAGGTATAGACTTTTTTAGGGCGCTCGGTACTGGGTAGGTGAACAAATATCGATTTAAAATCGATGGGGTCGTCCATATCCGATTTTTGCACGACCAGAATCAATTTTTCACCGAGGGCTTCATCGGGTTCGGAACCAATAATAAAGGGCAAGTTCAGATAAGGTTGTAATTTTCGTTCAATCAGTTCGGGCTGTAATTTGAGTCCTCCAGAATTCACAACAAAATCCTCCCTTCCCAACCAACGGAATGATATTGGGGAAATCAATTCCACCCTATCGTTTGTGATGATGTCCTCGTCGTTTAATTTCGGGGCATGAATGATCAAACAACCCCTACCATCAACACTGAACTTAACATCGGGGAGCGCATGATAAATTTCCGATTTTGCAAATCCATTGATGCGCCGTGCTGCCACATGCGTAATAGTTTCCGTCATGCCATAGGTGGCAAACGCTTCCACCGATAAATCTGCCAGCAGGTCTTCCAATTGTGGCGATAACACCCCGCCTCCAACGATGAGTTTCTTCACTTTTCCTAGGGCTTCCATGGAATGATATAATTGATAGGGCACCAAGGCAACAAAGTCATAGGGGTTATCGTATTGCACCAAAGCATCCCGTTCAGGCGCCACAACATGCAGATCCCATCCCAAAACCATCGCCCGAACTAGCATCATCTTTCCCGCAATATAATCGCTTGAAAGGCAAAGTAAGGCTTTGGTACCTTCTCCTACCTTAAAGTAAGCACCGGTAGCTTTGGCGCTATTTATCATTTGACTTTTTGCTAGTTTTATTTTTTTGGGCTTTCCGGTAGAGCCAGAGGTTTTTACCTCAACATAATCCTTGAAATTGAGCCATTCCTCCAAAAATTTAGCCATGCTTACTTCGAACTCATCGCCTTCTTCAATAAGTCCTTCTGCAAAGTTCAATAGTTCCTCAGCAGATTCGAACGATAAGCCGTTGAGTTGAAATTTTGGATGGATATGTGGTGAGGTTCCGTGCACGATTTAACAGGTCTATTCCAATTCTATTGGATTCGATTCTTTAGGTAAGGGTTCGGGAACCATGCCCAATAATTTTTCATTCCAATCCGTCCATTTATATCTCCATGCCATTAAGGCCAAGAAAACTGGATAAATGACTAAAAGTGGTATGAGCACATCCACCCCCGCAGCAGGATCGGATACATCCTTGAAAATTGAATTCGTTTTGAATGCCGTCCAATCGGCCGTAACCAATAAAGCCCCTATCAAATTGTTTCCAGCGTGAAACCCTAATGCCAGCTCCAAGCCTTCATCCATAAGGGTTATCACCCCTAGGAAAAGTCCGGTGCCGATGTAGTAAAACATGATGACATCCCCCATTTTATCCACCTCAGGGTTGAAGTAATGCAAGCCGCCGAAAAGAACAGAGGTAAAGAGCAATGGTGCCCAGCGGTTTTTCGTCATCAAACCAATTCCCTGCATGAGATATCCCCGAAACAGCAACTCCTCAAAACTCGTTTGTACGGGTATTAAAAGCAGGGCAATCAGGGCAAGGACTAGGAAGGGTCCCCATTGAAATTGAAGGACGTAATCCTCCGGATTCATATAATAATCGGCAATCGTGGATGTTATTGTGACAACGGCAATCAACCCGAATCCGAACCAAAAGCGTCCCCAGTCCAATTTCTTCCTGGTAGTCGTTACGGCCAGTATGGGTTGGTTATGAAGGAATTTCAACCAGACCCATAGCCCTAGAAAACCTATTGCAAATGAGAGCAGCATTAAAAAGAACGCGAGGTTGGAATCCAAGACAGTCATCAGTACATTTGGATCGCTTTGCAATTCGTAAACATTTCCCCCGTTCCCCATGTATTTCAACATGGCAATTATAAAGAAAGGCACCGAACCCAGTTGCCATATTAAAAATATAACAATGAAGCCCACGATGTAGCGCCAGGAATCATGAAGGTATTTATAAGCAAGTTGTATGAACATAAATTATTGAAGTGGGCTGATATCCCATGGTTTTTCTGATTGATAGAATAAGTGCCCTTGACGTACGATCAAGGGCGAGGGTATGTTATTGGTATACAGACTTCCTGTTCCCAAACCCTGTGGCAATTTACTATTTTTCGTGAAGGTATATTGTGAAATGGCATTCAAACCTACGTTGCTTTCAAGGGCCGAGGTTATCCACCATCCCGCTCCTAAATTTTCTGCACGTTCGATCCAACCATCACTTCCTTGATACCCACCAATAAAACTCGGTTTAAGAATGATGTATTGTGGCTGAATGGTCTCCATCATACGATCTTTCTCCTCATCAGTGAATAGACCAATCAATTCTTCATCCAAGGCAATGGGTAATGGGGTTTGTTCACATAAAGTCGCCATGGCTTCCCATTGTCCCTGTTTGATGGGTTGCTCGATGGAATGTAAATCGAAATCGGATAGTATTTTCAGTTTTTCCAGAGCTTCCTCTGGGGAAAAGGCCCCATTGGCATCTACTCGGATTTCAATCTCATCGGCTGAAAATTCCTTTCGAAGGGATTGAAGTAATGCTATTTCTGTATCGAATTCGATGGCTCCGATTTTCATTTTTATACATTGAAAACCTTCATGGAGTCGCTGCCGCATTTGTTCTTTCATGAATTGTTTATCCCCCATCCATATGAGCCCATTGATTGGAATGCTCTCTTTGCCTTCGGTAAATTCTGAAGGATTCAACAAAAACGGATCCTGCGATTTAAAGGAGTGCAGTGCCATTTCCAATCCAAACTGAATGGAAGGAAATTCCTGCAATTGATCATAAAGCGCCATGCCAAGGTGAATGTTCTCACATACCCACTGTAATTTCGATGCATAATCGTCCCTATCGTCGGCGCTTAATCCCCGTAACAAACCGCATTCACCTATTCCCCAATGGCCTTCATGCGCTATTTTCAAAAACCATGATTCCTTTGTATGAAGGACCCCGCGGGAGGTGCCGCTAGGTCTTTTAAATTGTAAAAAATAGGATTGGTAGGTTGCCTTCATTAAAGTTCTATGGATTCCCCTATTTCCAGTAGCATCAAATCTTTGTTGGCATCATAGAATTTTCGCTTGGCTTCATCATGATCGATTACGATATAACCAAAGGTGTCATAATGAACCCCAAGCACCTTGTCGCATTGCACAAAATCACTGGCGAGAATGGCATCCTCTACCCCCATGGTGAAATTGTCTCCTATGGGAAGAATGGCGAGGTCTAATTTAGTGGACATCGGAATTAATTTCATGTCCATGGTAAGTGCAGTATCCCCTGCGATATAAATGTTCTTATGCTCCCCTTCTATTACAAAACCACCAGGTTGGCCACCAATGGAACCATCGGCAAAGGAAGACGTATGAATCGCATTAACATATTTAACCTTTCCAAAGGGGAATTTCCAACTACCTCCATGATTCATAGGGTGAACGGTAATTCCCTTGGGCTCATAATAACTTGTAATCTCGAAATTACTTACCAAGGTTGCACCGGTTCTTTTAGCAATCGCTTCTGCATCCAGTACATGGTCCTGATGCGCGTGTGTCAATAAAATATAATCTGCTTTGAGTGAGTCGATATTCACCTTGTCTTTTGCCAACGGATTTCCGGTGATAAAGGGATCTACAAGTATGTGTTTTCCTGCCACTTCAATAGACAGGGAATTATGGCCATAAAATGTAATTTTCATAGGAATTTAATTTCCAATAAAAATACGGGTAACCGATTGAATAATCAAGTAAAAGTTACAGGCATTCCCTTAATGGAATAAAGCCATCAATAAACTGAAAAAAAACGTTCCCAGGGCCACTTTCTTTAATTCTCCATCCAATAGTTTTGGCTCTTTGTTTGCCCAAACCGTTATTAGGTTCATCACAAAGGGAAAAAAGGCGATGATATACAGAAAATCGAGCGGTTTCCAATCTCCCAAAAGGGTAAACACAATTGCCGAAACCATACCCATCCCCAACAATAAGAGGTGGTAGATTTTGGCTCTCTTTTCCCCCAGCAGGACTACGATCGTTTTTTTACCAACCAGTGCATCGTTTTCACGATCCCTGAGATTGTTTAAGTTGAGAACGGCAGTACTAAAGAACCCCACTGAAATTGCAGGCAATACCATTCTTGAAGCAATTGTATGGGTGTATAGAAAGTAACTTCCCAAAACCGAGAGTAACCCGAAAAACAGAAATACAAAAACATCTCCCCAGCCTGAATAGCCGTAAGCTTTTTTCCCCACTGTATATGTAACGGCAGCTAGTAATGCCAAGAGGGTTAAGTTAAAAAAGATAAAAGCCATAAAGAGTTGGTCCATCCCAAAGGCCTTAAAAATAAGCACTGTTGCCACAAAAAAAGTGATCATGGCGGCAATGGCAATCCCCATTTTCATTTGTTTCGCACTGATTATACCACTGGCCACCATACGCTTTTCCCCCTGTCGTTGGTGGTCGGTGCCTTTTACTCCATCCCCATAATCATTGGCAAAATTAGATACCACTTGAAATCCAACTGTAACGGTGATGGCCATCCAAAATAGGGAGGTCGAATAAAAATCTGAGGCAGCCATGGAGGCCCCCACCAGGATTCCTGAAATGGAAAGTGGCAAGGTACGAAGACGGGCCGCTGCCACCCAAGCTTTGATTTTTTTCATGAACTTTTAGTTGGAGCAAAAATACATTTTACGTTAGAATTCTACTTCATGCCCAAGGAATGTTTTGATCAGGGTACTATTTTTTCAAAGACAGATGGAATGAAAAAAGTACACTTGAAATTCATTATATTCGCTTAACCAAATCTAACTACATGAAAAAAAATATCGACCTAGGACTTCTTGTTCTCCGTGTGGGCATCTCTGTTTTATTGCTTACCCACGGCTTCCCAAAATTGATGAAATTCATTAACGGCAATATGGCGCTTGTGGGCGATCCCATTGGTGTAGGAGATATGATCTCCAGTATTTTGGTTTTACTTGGAGAAGTAGTGGCTCCTGTTTTGGTACTTATCGGACTAAAATCTCGCTTAGCAGCCGTGGTTGCTGCAGTGACAATGGCAGTAGCTGCTTTCATCGCCCATTCAGGTGACCCGTTGGCTCAAAAAGAAAAAGCCTTGCTGTTTTTTATCGGATACCTTGCGATTGCCCTGATGGGCGCAGGTCGTTTTTCTGTGGACAAAAAATAGTTAGTTCATAATTTTTACTAGGAGCTCTTTCAGCAAGTCCCCATGAGGGATGTTGGAAGCACCTACCCCTTTTCCCTTAAGGTCGATTTCACGAATAACGCTTACGAGTGCACTAACCTTTTTCATTGGATAGTTCCTTGCGGCTACTTGGTACTCCTTGATAAAAAACGGATTTACACCAAGAGCCTTTGGAGCAATGGACTTATCGGATAAGGAATGGTAGAGCAACAATTTGGAGAAAAAATTATACAATAAAGC
>CAZOSF010000069.1:0-12086 GCA_964582415.1 uncultured Alteromonas sp. | reverse complement strand
AAAATTTGGATTTTTAAATCACAAGTGTACTTTAGCAATATCAATGTGATGCACTAATCACTGCGATACCATAAAGTAACGTTCTTTATCATAGCTTTCGATATCCATAGGGTGGCTCTTCTTATCATTAGGTGCGAAGAGCACAGGTAGCGAAAGCCGAGTGGAACCTCACTTGGGCCGCTATGATCCCTGATCATAGTGAACCGATCGGAGTGAAAGACGTACTAAAACTTTCCGCAAGGAAAGACGTAGTACAGTTCCAGAAACTCCGCAAGGAAGCAACGGTGTAAACTGTAGCAACCTCAGGAAATGTCTCTGTTCAATACAGAATCAGTCCAAAACGAAGAACCACTCATTTGAAGCAAATCACAGCTACAGGGGTTTAATAAACCTGTCTCGAACTTTAATAGGTTAGCTGGTAACGATTTGATTCACAAGAAGCCATTTCAAAGTAGCAATACAATGAAATGGCTTTTCTTGTTTTAGCCGACTTTTCATAGATTCTGCAACCGATTTACTTGATAGCTACAGAGGGAATCCGTATCTTTGGGAGCCCTTCAGTTCTGGAGGGTTTTAATATGGAATGAAATTACTATCTCATGAACAACACAGCTAAAATTATCTACACCAAAACAGACGAAGCCCCCTTTCTAGCCACCCATTCCCTCCTTCCTATTATCAAAGCCTACACCAAATCCTCACAGGTTCAAATTGAAACTAGGGATATTTCTTTAGCAGGGAGAATCATCGCCAACTTTCCAGAATTCCTAACCGAAGAACAACGTATGGGTGATGCCCTGGCTGAATTGGGTGAATTGGCCCTAACACCAGAAGCCAATATTATCAAATTACCAAATATCAGTGCGTCCATACCACAGCTAAACGCAGCAATCAAAGAACTTCAGAAGAAAGGATATAAATTACCTGATTATCCAGAAGAACCGAAGTCTGAGGAAGAACAAAAAATTAAAGCACGCTATGACAAAATTAAAGGTAGTGCCGTGAATCCTGTGCTTCGTGAAGGAAATAGCGATCGACGTGCCCCTCAAGCTGTGAAAAATTATGCCAAAAAGCACCCGCATAGCATGGGTGCCTGGAGCGCCGATTCCAAAACACACGTATCGACTATGGATCATGGGGATTTCCGACATACAGAAAAATCGGTTACCCTGCCTGAAGCCGATGCTTTAGACATAGTTCATGTCGATACCAACGGAAACGAAACCTATTTAAAAAAGGGATTGGCAGTTCTAAAAGGAGAAATTATCGATGCCTCCGTAATGGAGAAAAAAGCCCTGCTTAAATTCCTTCGTGAACAAGTAAAAGATGCCCGAGATAAAGGCGTTTTATTTTCATTGCACATGAAAGCGACCATGATGAAGGTTAGTGATCCCATCATCTTTGGACATGCGGTAAAGGTTTTCTTTACAGAGCTATTCGAAATATATGGTGATGTCTTCGCCTCACTCGGTGTTGATGTGAATAACGGTTTGGGTGATTTAGTTGGAAAATTAAGTGAACTGCCTGAAGAGAAGCGCAAAGCGATTGAAAATGATATTGAAAATATCTTGCATCAAGGACCAGACCTCGCTATGGTGAACAGTGATAAAGGAATTACCAACCTACACGTTCCAAGTGATGTAATTATCGATGCTTCCATGCCTGCCATGATTCGTAACTCCGGAAAAATGTGGGACAAGCATGGAGAAACCCGTGATACCAAAGCAGTAATACCGGACAGTAGTTATGCTGGTGTTTACCAAGCTACTATTGACTTCTGTAGAACACATGGCGCCTTCGATCCACGAACCATGGGAACGGTACCGAACGTGGGATTGATGGCCCAAAAAGCGGAAGAATATGGATCACACGATAAAACCTTCGAGATACCTTCAGAAGGAACCGTAGTAGTTCGCAACAGCGCTGGAAAAGTGCTTTTGGAACACAAAGTAGCTCAAGGAGACATTTGGCGTATGTGCCAAGTAAAAGATCTTCCGGTTCAAGATTGGATTAAACTTGGAGTAAGTCGAGCCAGAGCCACAGGTTGGCCAGCCGTATTCTGGTTGGATAAGAACCGTGCACACGACGCAGAAATCATCAATAAGGTAAACACCTATCTTCCACAGCATGACACTTCTGGACTTACAATTTTAATAATGAGCCCTGAAGAAGCTACCCAATACAGTTTGGAGCGAATGAAGAAAGGTGAAAACACCATTTCAATAACTGGGAATGTTTTGCGTGACTATCTTACCGATTTATTCCCAATTTTAGAATTGGGCACAAGTGCTAAAATGCTTTCCATCATTCCATTGATGAACGGAGGGGGATTGTTTGAAACTGGAGCAGGAGGCTCTGCGCCAAAACACGTACAGCAATTCGTTGAGGAAGGTCACCTAAGATGGGATTCCCTTGGTGAATTTTTGGCCCTGGCTGTTTCTTTGGAATTTTATGGTGAAAAGTACGACAATCCTAATGCCTTGTTGTTGGCCGAAACTCTAGATCAGGCTACAGAGAAATTGTTGGAAAACCAAAAATCTCCTTCACGAAAAGTGAATGAATTGGATAACCGTGGCAGTCATTTCTATCTAGCCCTCTATTGGGCAGAAGCCTTAGCTGCCCAGGATAAAAGCAGCGCTCTTAAAGCTCAGTTTACCCCGGTGGCCGATCAGCTCCGAGCCAATGAAGCTAAAATTGTAAACGAATTGAACGCCGCTCAAGGTGCCCCAGTGGAAATAGAGGGTTACTATTGGCCTACTGAAGCACTTGTAAATGCTGAGATGCGACCTAGCGCAACTTTCAATGCTATACTAAATGCAATATAGTTAATTGATTTAATAGAATTTAACAGCCCTTCCCTTTGGAAGGGCTTTTTTGTTTAAGAAGTATCAACTATCTTTGAACAAACTAAATTGCTTTGAGAAAGATACTTTTCTGGATAGCTGTGATGGGATGTTTCGCCCTTCAGGCACAACAAAAATATACCCTTAGTGGTTCCATCCAAGAAGCAGAAACGGGAGAAACCTTGATCGGGGTAAATGTGATCATTCCCTCCCTTCGAGCAGGAACTATTTCCAATGAGTACGGATTCTATTCCATCACCCTACCGGAAGGCACTTACGAAATCACCTATTCGGGCTTAGGGTTTAAAGATCAAACCATAAATATAACCCTTTCTTCGAATCAGACCTTCAACATTCGTATGGAAAGTGATGCGGAAGAATTGGAAGAGGTTGTGGTAAAAGCCAATAAGGAAGGTATCAATATTCGTACACCTCAGATGAGTGTGAGCACACTCTCCGCGAACACCATAAAACAAATTCCTGTGGTCTTGGGAGAGGCCGATGTGGTTAAATCCATTTTATTACTGCCCGGTGTGACCAATGCGGGTGAAGGATCTTCTGGGTTTAATGTCCGTGGAGGTGCGGTAGATCAAAATCTCATTCTGCTAGATGAGGCCACCATATTTAATTCCTCCCACCTTTTTGGCTTCTTTTCGGTTTTTAACCCAGATGCCATCAAAGATGTGAAACTATTTAAGGGAAGTATACCTTCCCGCTACGGGGGGCGTGTTTCTTCAGTTCTTGATATTTTTCAAAAAGAAGGGAATAGCCAGTCGTATGAATTTCAAGGAGGTATCGGCGCGGTTTCCAGTCGCCTATTAGCGGAGGGACCCATTAAAAAAGACCAAGCTGCCTTCCTAATTGGCGGAAGAGCTTCCTATGCCCACCTATTTCTACCCTTATTCGATATTGATAACAAGGCTTATTTCTATGATTTAAATACCAAACTCAACTACCGTATCAATGATAAAAACAACATTTTCTTGTCTGGTTATTTCGGAAGGGATTTATTCAGTATCAATGAGAGTTTCGTAAATACCTATGGTAATGCCGTGGGGAATTTCAGATGGAACCATATCTTTTCGGAAAAGCTCTTTTCCAATCTTTCTCTGATCTATTCCGATTATTACTATGGACTGGAATTGGATTTTGTAGGTTTCGAATGGAATTCGGGAATACGCAACTTCAATCTGAAATACGACTTAAAACATTATCTCTCCAACAATCTTCAAATCAATTACGGGCTGAACAACATCTATTATAGTTTCAATCCTGGAAAAATTATTCCCAACAGTCCAGAATCGGGTATCGTTGAAGAACAGCTCATTAAAAAATATGCCAACGAAACAGCGGCCTATATCGACGTGGAGCAGGAGATTACACCTTCCCTTAGCGTGGAATATGGTATTCGTTTGAGTCATTTTATTCGTTTTGGCCAAAAGGAAATCAACGTGTATGAAGACAATAATCCAGTTGTTTTTGATCCCTTATTGTTGATTTATGAAGAAGCTGATCCGATTGCAACTGTGTCTTCCAGTCGCAGTGACCAATTGAAATCCTACACCAATCTAGAACCAAGGATTTCGGTCTCTTATTCTTTCTCGGACGACCTATCGTTGAAGGCAAGCTATACAAGATTGTCTCAGTATTTGCACCTTCTTTCGAATACGAGCTCCCCAACACCTTTGGATGTATGGACCCCAAGTGGCCCTTTTGTGAAGCCACAGCTTTTGGACCAATATGCCTTAGGAGTGTTTACCTATTTGGCCAATCGCGATTATTCCCTAGAGGTGGAGACCTATTATAAGGATGTTCAAAACCGTATCGATTATATCGATGGGGCTAACCTAATTGCGAACAATGCCATTGAACAGGTCATTTTGAATGGGGAAGCTCGAGCTTATGGAATTGAATTTCTTCTTCGAAAAAACACCGGAAACCTTCAAGGTTGGCTCGCCTATACCCTTTCTAAAAGTGAACAACGAACCCCTCCTCGCAACGAAGGGGAGATAGGGATCAATCGTGGGGAATGGTATAACACCCCATATGACCGTCCGCATGATATATCCGTTTACGCCAATTATCAATTGAACGATAAATGGTCTTTCAATGGAAACTTTGTGTTTCAAACCGGTCGTCCTACCAATTACCCTATCGGGCAATTTGTGATTCAGGATATCGTAATTCCTTATTATGGATTGCGTAATCAAGAGCGGCTTCCTAGCTACCATAGATTGGATCTTTCAGCCGTGTTAACCCCAAGAAAAAATAAAAACAGGAATTGGCAGGGAGAGTGGGTTTTTAGCATTTATAATGCCTACAATAGGAGAAATGCCGCTTCCATCAACTTTAGACAAAACGACGACACGGGGGTCAATGAGGCCGTTCGTACTTCCATCTTCGGAATCGTTCCTGCCGTGACCTATAACTTTAAATTTTAAGCATGCGAATCAGAACAATAATACCCATGGTTTTTGCCTTCCTGCTCTTCTCTTGTGAAGATGTGGTAGAAGTGGATTTACTGGATTCCGATTCTCGAATTGTGGTGGATGGTATCATTCGAGTGGATGAAAGCCAGGAATTTGTACCCGTTGCGATAAAAGTGACCCGAACGAATGGCTTCTTTGATAATGTACTGCCCATCTCCGATATAGAATCGATATTTATCCTTTACGGGGTTGAAAACGAATTTGGGGAAATCACGGCGCCCTCCTATTCCAATTTAACCGAATTGGAGATGGGCAGTGGTGTCTATGTACCCGATCCAGATTTTACGAGCGATCAGCGTATTAGAACAGATGTTATTGGCCCTGAAACTACCTTTTGGTTGTTCATAGATTATGAAGATCGATTGTATGCTTCAAAAACAAAATATGCACCTTCAACTGCTATAACTTCTTTAGTTCAAGGGACCAATACGCTTTTTGAAGATGAAACGGAGGTTGTCATTTCTTATACCGATATCCCTGATTTAGATAATTTCTATGTTTTCGATTTTGGCTTTGGAAATTTCTTCGCCTCAGAAGATACCTTTTACCAAGGGCAGCCTTTTAGTTTTTCCTATTTCTACGATGAAGATTTGGAAGCAGGGGATGAAGTGACCATAAGTATTTTGGGTGCCGATTTGCGATTTTATAATTACATGAACCTGATTCTTCAGCAAACCGAAGGAAACATTGGGATATTTGACACCCCTGTGGCAACGGTGCGGGGAAATATTTTCGACGTAACCGGTATTGATAATCTAAATCAGTTCGATAATGTAGAACAGCCTGACAACTTTCCTTTGGGCTATTTTTCCATTTCGGAAGTATATTCGGAGTCGCTTGTTATTGAATAAGATTCGGAAGTTCCTCACGAATCATATTTTCAATCCGCTCGGAAACCAAACGTTCGGCATTCTCAAAACTATAGGAAACCGGACGTGATGGGTCGTACACTTGTCGGGCAGCTCGTAATCCTAAATCTTTTATTCCCTGTTCGTCTAATTCCAACTTTCCACAAATTCCCAAAACAGAAATGGATAGTTTGTTGGCGGCCTGAATCATTCCATGAACGAATTTGCCATAGGCTGTTTGAAAATCGATTTTGCCTTCACCCGTAACGATAAAATCGATTTTGTTTTCCGTAACCATTGACTCAAATTGGGCCAACTTCAAAATAAATTCGGTACCACTGATGTACTCTGCATTTAAAAAACATCTCAGTCCATAGGCCGTACCACCCGCCGCACCAGAACCCGGAGTACTGGCTTCCTCCTTCCCAAGCGATTTTTTGACAACGCGGTGCAAATTCTGGAGTCCGAGATCTAATTCCTTTATTTCCTCGGGTGAAGCCCCCTTTTGCTTTGCATAGGTGTAAGCAGCTCCCTGAGGCCCGAAAAGAGGATTCAATACATCGTTGACGGCGTAAAAGGCAACATCCGGATACTCCTCGAAAGGTGCTTCAATCTTAATAACACGGCTCAAATTTTTCCCTTTCGGCGCAAGTTGATGGCCTTCTTCATCAAAAAAGCGAAAACCCAAAGCTTCTGCGATTCCCATTCCCCCATCATTGGTGGCGCTTCCACCGATGCCCAGATAGATTTTCTTTGCGCCTTGTTCAATGGCCTCTTTGATCAAAATTCCGGTGCCATACGTCGTCGTCTCCATGACATTCCTTTCGGATTCGGTGAGCCTTTCAATACCGGAAGCCATGGCCAATTCAACATAGGCTGCCTCTTCATTGGGATCCCACAAGAAATACCCTTCCATAGGCCTACCTAATGGATCGGTCGTTGGAATTTGTACTTTATGCACTTCCTCCAAATACATCGCCACCGAAGCCAAGAAACCCTCACCACCATCCGAGGCCAGGAGTGTGTAGCACTGTGCAGTTTGATTGCAATGCAAAACGCCTCTTTCGATAGCCTCAGCCACTTTTTCAGCGGTAAGACTATCCTTAAAACTATCGGGTGCTATGAGTACGTTCATCAACTAAAAAGCTGTGGGATAAAAAAGCTGAAAATCAAAATAGCTACAAAGAAAGCGACCAAAATATAGACTTCTTTCGTAAAAATGTCCTTTTTCAATACTTTGAATTCAAACCCTTCGGAGGCCTTTGGTCTTGCCTTTGTGGTAAAGGATACAACATAAGCAACGACCAAGGAAATTACGACACCTGTGAAGTTCAGCCAAATCCAAAAAATATCAAATCCTAGATCGATATTAAAGATACCCTGAATGGTTTTTGAAAATATCAAATTGATAACAACGGCTACGATAATTCCAGCATTCATACCAATGTGGTTCACCTTTTTTGAGAAGAATGCCAATAAAAAGGTAACCAGTACAGGACCATAAAAGACAGAGCCAATAGCATTGATAATTTCAATAACCGTACTCTTATTCCCCCCAAACAGGAAGGAACAGGCTAATACCACTATCCCCCAAAAGATTACGGCCATTTTTGAAATAAACATATACCTCTTAGGTTCTAGTTTCTTTTCACCTCGGTTGAAGAAATCCTCTACACTAACAGCCGACAAAGAATTAACCGTAGAACTCAAAGAAGACATGGCAGCAGAAAGAATGGCAACCATCAAAAGTCCGATAAACCCATGGGGCAAATATTGCGTGATAAAAACAGGGATCATCAAATCTGCTTTGAATCCACCTCCTATAGCTTCCTCAGGAAAATGTCGTTGTGTAACCGCTACAATTTCTCCCATAAATTCGGGTGCTGATAGGGCCAAAGCTCCGATTAGTAGCCCCATGGTACAATACACCAATACAACGGGAAAACGCAAGAGTCCGTTCGCCAATAATAACTGTCGGATCGTTTTTTCATTTTTTGCAGAGAGCATCCGTTGGGCTTGGGTTTGATCACAGCCGTAATAGGACATATAGAGAAAAAAGCCGCCTATCAACATGGGCCAAAAACCATACTCCTCACCTTTACCCACTCCCCAATTAAAATCGATAACTTCCAATCGTTCCGATGGGAAACCACCTTCCAAGCCACCAACAGAATCCACCAGGTACCAACCATAGAACAAGCATACCAAGAGTCCACCAAACAATAAAATCATCTGTATGGCATCCCCCCACACCACTGCTTTCATTCCCCCGAAGAAGCTATATACTACAGTGATGATACCAATGATAAGGATGGTCCAGGTTCTATCGATGTCAAGGACCGATTGAAGAATCAAAGCAATGGTGTACACCATTACCCCGGTACCGAGGGCACGACTTATTTGAAAGACAACACTCAATATAAGTCGGGTAGAAACCGAAAACCTGCGTTCTACGAATTCATAGATACTTACTACTCCCGAACGAAATAAGGGTGGAATAATTAGCAGCATAATTCCAATCATCGCCAAAGGCACTGCAAATTCAAAAGTGAGCCATTTCATTCCCCCGTTCAGTTTTAATCCAACAAAAGCTGGGGCAGAAATAAAACTAATGGCCGATAACTGGGTGGCCATGGTCGAGAGGCTCAAGGGAAACCACCCCATACTTCTTCCGCCGAGAAAGTAATCTTTAGAATCTTTGGAATCTTTAAAAAAGAAGCCCATTCCCAAAAAGAAAAACATATAGAGAAATACGATTCCGTAGTCTATCCAATTCATACTGCTGTTTATTCGGTTAGTAAATCGATGGTGAGGGCCGCACTCCAAGAGAAATTATTCCCGCCATAGCCTTTTTCCAGGGTTTTATGTTTCTCTTTGGAAGGATCGAAGTATTCGTAAAACCCATATTTATTCATGAAAAACAGTGTGTCTTGTTTGATGCGTTCTGCCAAATCAACCATCCCATAATTTAATAGCCCTTTATAAATTAACCAATTCAGATTAATCCAAATAGGACCTCTCCAATACTTTTCCGGATTGAAAAATGGACTAGAGGGATCAAAGGAGGCGCATAGATAGTTTTCATCATTTGGACCAGAAAATCTACCCCCTTGAAAATGTGCAACCATGGCCTCTGCCGTTGCTTGGTCCGGAATCTTTGCAAATAATGGCGTGAAACTGGAGGATGACAAATAGGGTAAATAGCGTTCATTTCGAAGATCGTAATACACATACCCCTTCAGTTCGTTGTGGTATAATTTTTCTTGCATCGCCACCACAGCTTGGGTATTCCAAGCTTCCAACTGCGCAACTTGTTCCTCCCTGCCCAATTCTTTTCCCAATCGGATCAAGCTCTGATTAGAAGCTATGAGCATACTGTTGAAAAGGGGGTCTTGTACTAAAAAAGGAGAATTTTCAGCAATCAATGTATCGTCGTAGTTCCATTGTTTGAATAGTTCAATCAGATGGATATAATATTGATATTCCTTATTCGTAGGCCTATGTGCTGCATCAATCAAGGCGGTATCCCTGCGCTGAAACTGATATTCGGGAACCTCAAAAGTTTCCCAAATAAAATCCCACACCGGGGTGTTATCGGTTCCCGCTTCCCAGTTATGACATATATAGACGAGTCCTTCATTATGTGGATCGCGATTTCGATAAAAGTAGTCGTGGTTGTGATATACCCCATCAAAAACTTCCTCCACGAAAGCCTTTGCTCGTTCTTTATTGTTATCGAGTTCGAATATTCGCTCCAAAACAAATCCCAAAATAGGTGGCTGTGTAATACCGGAAGTTTTGGTGGAAGGACTGAACGAACTCAGATGCGCAGCATGCACTTCCGGGCCAGGAAAATAGGAGTCAGAATCATTATGAAAGACTATATGTGGAAGAAATCCGTTTTTCCATTGCCCCTTAAGTAAGGAACGAATTTCTTGATGGGCATGTTCCATATTGAAATGGGCCCATCCTAGGGCGATAAATCCGGAATCCCAGTTCCATTGAAAGGGATACAACCCTTCACAGGGTATGGTAAAACCGTCTTTCCAATTGTTCTGTAAAACGGTTTTTGCTTGGACGAGTAAGTTTGGCATTTTAGTTGAATTCCTTATAAATATAAGGTTTTATGATTATTTTTGAGGAAACACATCTCCCATTGAGCTTTTATAAAACTACGGAATCGGACTCCCTTCACCAGAATTTGGATCAAATGTCAATTGGTGAACTACTTAAAAACATCAATCAGGAAGACCAAAAAGTACCCCTTGCTGTAGCGCAATCCTTACCTCAGATCGAAGCCCTCGCAGAACAAGTAGTAGCAAAAATGAAAGGGGGTGGCAGGTTGTTTTACTTGGGTGCCGGTACCAGTGGACGTTTGGGAATTGTCGATGCCAGTGAATGTCCTCCTACTTTCGGAGTACCCCATGATTTGGTTATAGGGCTCATTGCTGGAGGGGATAGTGCGATTCGAAAGGCGGTAGAGTTTGCGGAAGATTCCACCACCCAAGGATGGGAAGACCTCAAGGACTATTTGGTAGGGCCTCAGGATGTCGTTATCGGAATTGCCGCTTCAGGTACCACTCCCTACGTGATTGGCGCATTGGAAGCCTGTAATAAGGAAGGCATTACCACAGGGTGTATTACGTGCAATGCAGATAGTCCTTTGGCCAAAACTGCTCAATATCCTGTAGTGGTGGTTGTGGGACCCGAGTTTGTTACGGGCAGTACCCGAATGAAAGCAGGAACGGCCCAGAAATTAGTTCTGAATATGATCTCTACTACAGCCATGATTCAACTGGGTAGAATAAAAGGCAATAAAATGGTGGATATGCAACTCAGCAATAATAAACTGGTGGATAGAGGCACACGCATGCTGATGCATGAGCTAGATATCGATCAGCAAAGTGCCGAAGACTTATTATTAAAACATGGCAGTGTACGCGCTGCTCTAGATGCCGTACGATGAACGAACCCAATCAAAAACACACCGACAAGAAGCTATTGGTACGCGGATTGAAACTTTTAGGAATCGCCTTGGTTTTAATCGTAATAACTACTTATTTGCTCACCTTCACCTTCTTGAACAAGGAAGTATTGCCCATGTACTTGACGCTACCATTGGCACTGATTTCTATGGGAGCTACCATTTATATATTTCTAAGGGGTATTAAGCTGATAATGAAATCTTTGTACTAGAATTTTTTCTTTGTGAATATTTTTTTTTCGTAACTTTCACATAACCATCCTTCAAGGAAGAACATCGTCTATTGTTAGAAACGATTTTTTCCATCCCCCCTTGTCGGTTGCAATCGCATTTATTATCAAATATTAAAACAATCGACCATGAAAACCAAGTATCTAATTACTTTCATTTTTTGTGCTTTATTAATGGCACCTTCTTCCCAGGCACAATTTCTAAAGAAGTTAAAGAAAAAGGCTGAGAATGCCGTTGAAAGAACGATTCTCAATAAGACCGATGAGGAGGTTTCGAATAAAACGGAAGAAGTTATTGATAAAACCGTTTCGGGAGAAAATGGAGAAGGAAACGATCAAAAATCAAACGAACCATCTTCCTCAGAAAACGAACAAGACTCGTCCGACAAAAATTCTCCTTCAGAGGAGGAGCAAAAGGCCAAAGCCGAAAAGATGATGCAAATGTTCGGCGGTGGTTTGGAAGGCGTTCCCGACAGCTATACGTTCTCCTATGTTGTGTCCTATCAAATTAGCGCTGATAAAGAGGAAATTCCCTTTGAGTACTATCTGGAACCCGATGCTCCTTATTTTGGCAATAAAATGGAGAATCCACAAGGCAATTCCATCGTGGTGTACGACTTAAAGAAAAATTTCATGGTGACTTTTATGGATGATGGCACCCAGCGCATGGCCATGAAGATGAAAATGCCCAA